>NZ_JBHZPY010000004.1:0-263462 GCF_042787235.1 Flavobacterium zhoui | reverse complement strand
ATTCAAAATGAAATTGTTTGCTTTGAAAAAAGGACACACCCCTAACCCCTCTGAAGAGGGGAATATGATCCGTAATATTTAGGCGTTCTGAATTCAAAATGAAATTGTTTGCTTTGAAAAAAGGACACACCCCTAACCCCTCTGAAGAGGGGAATATGATCCGTAATATTTAGGCGTTCTGAATTCAAAATGAAATTGTTTGCTTTGAAAAAAGGACACACCCCTAACCCCTCTCGAGAGGGGAATACGACCCTGGAATCGATGGTGTTTTAGGATTCAAAGGAACACACGCTTAACCCCTATAACTCCAGTTGTTATTTAATTTTGGAGTCGTTGAATCTTTGATTTCAAGAGGGGAATACGGTCCCGGAATCAATGGTGTTTTAGGACTCGAAGGAACATACCCCTAACCCCTATAACTCCAGTTGTTATTTAATTTTGGAGTCGTTGAATCTTTGATTTCAAGAGGGGAATTCGATCGTGTAATTAATGCTGTTTTTAGGACTCGAAGGAACATAGCGTTTCCTAAATAGTAGTGCATACTTTGAGATCAAGATATTTCCAAGCTATATGATTATAAATTATTATCAGTATTAAAAAATCAAGTTATATATAGCTGTAATTCCACTTCTCAATTCCCCTCTAGAGAGGGGTTAGGGGTGTGTTTTTCATACTCATAAATATAAAACTCGATAGCTCTTATAACATTCTCCATATCCTTCAGGACCTGTTCATCACTAAATCGTAAAATGGTAATCCCGAATTCATTCATTCGCTTTTCTTTTATACAATCTTTATTATACACTTCTAAAAACTCATGAGAATAGCCATCTACTTCTATCCCTAACATTAATTCATAACAGAAAAAATCTAAAATAAAATTATCAATTGGTTTTTGCCTATGAAAATCATAACCGTACATCTGCTTAGCCTTTAATTTTAACCACAAAAAAATTTCTGTTTCAGTCGAATTATTTCGAAGTTGTCGGGCAAATTCTTTGAGTTTAGGGTTGTAAGGTATGATTTTTCTTTTGGGCATAGTGGCTCTATAAACGTTTTTGATACGTTAAAAATAAGGTTTTTAATTATAGTGTTATGTCTTAAAAATGAAATTGTTTGCTTTGAAAAAAGGACACACCCCTAACCCCTATAACTCCAGTTATTATTTAATTTTGGAGTCGTTGAATCTTTGATTTCAAGAGGGGAATACGACCCTGGAATCGATGGTGTTTTAGGATTCAAAGGAACACACTCCTAACCCCTATAACTCCGGTTTTTATTTAATTTTGGAGTCGTTGAATCTTCGATTCACACACCCCTAACCCCTCTCGAGAGGGGAATACGGTCCCGGAATTAATGGTGTTTTAGGATTCAAAATGAAATTGTTTGCTTTGAAAAAAGGACACACCCCTAGCCCCTATAACTCCAGTTATTATTTAATTTTGGAGTCGTTGAATCTTCGATTTCAAGAGGGGAATACGATCGTGTAATTAATGCTGTTTTTAGGACTCGAAGGAACATAGCGTTTCCTATATCGTAGCGTAGTGCATACTTTGAGATCAAGATATTTCCAAGCTATATGATTATAAATTATTATCAGTATTAAAAAATCAAGTTATATATAGCTGTAATTCCACTTCTCAATTCCCCTCTAGAGAGGGGTTAGGGGTGTGTTTTTCATACTCATAAATATAAAACTCGATAGCTCTTATAACATTCTCCATATCCTTCAGGACCTGTTCATCACTAAATCGTAAAATGGTAATCCCGAATTCATTCATTCGCTTTTCTTTTATACAATCTTTATTATACACTTCTAAAAACTCATGAGAATAGCCATCTACTTCTATCCCTAACATTAATTCATAACAGAAAAAATCTAAAATAAAATTATCAATTGGTTTTTGCCTATGAAAATCATAACCGTACATCTGCTTAGCCTTTAATTTTAACCACAAAAAAATTTCTGTTTCAGTCGAATTATTTCGAAGTTGTCGGGCAAATTCTTTGAGTTTAGGGTTGTAAGGTATGATTTTTCTTTTGGGCATAGTGGCTCTATAAACGTTTTTGATACGTTAAAAATAAGGTTTTTAATTATAGTGTTATGTCTTAAAAATGAAATTGTTTGCTTTGAAAAAAGGACACACCCCTAACCCCTCTCGAGAGGGGAATACGATCCTGGAATCAATGGTGTTTTAGGATTCAAAGGAACACACTCCTAACCCCTATAACTCCAGTTGTTATTTAATTTTGGAGTCGTTGAATCTTTGATTTCAAGAGGGGAATACGGTCCCGGAATCAATGGTGTTTTAGGATTCAAAGGAACACACCCCTAACCCCTCTCGAGAGGGGAATACGATCCTGGAATCGATGGTGTTTTAGGATTCAAAGGAACACACCCCTAACCCCTCTCGAGAGGGGAATACGATCCTGGAATCGATGGTGTTTTAGGATTCAAAGGAACACACCCCTAACCCCTATAACTCCAGTTGTTATTTAATTTTGGAGTCGTTGAATCTTCGATTCACACACCCCTAACCCCTCTCGAGAGGGGAATACGGTCCCGGAATCAATGGTGTTTTAGGATTCAAAGGAACACACTCCTAACCCCTATAACTCCGGTTTTTATTTAATTTTGGAGTCGTTGAATCTTTGATTTCAAGAGGGGAATACGGTCCCGGAATCTTTAGGGGTTTTGAATTCAAAATGAAATTGTTTGCTTTGCTATCGAACAACGAAAATCGAAGAGAACTACTGTCCCCTGTAAAACAACACCGTAGTAATAGTCTTAAACGCAATACTCAAGTCAAGGAAAACACTCCTGTGCTTGATATAATAGAGATCGTATTGCAGCTTTATCAAACTGTCGTCAATCGTATCACCATAAGAATAATTGACCTGAGCCCAACCCGTTAAACCCGGTTTTATGATGTGTCTGGTTTCATAAAAAGGCATTACCTCAGCTATTTCCTTTACAAAAAAGGGACGCTCGGGACGAGGACCTATAACGGCCATATCGCCTTTAAGAATATTGATAAATTGGGGAAATTCATCGATTCTGGATTTTCTTAAAAATTTTCCAAAAAGAGTTATTCTGGAATCATTGACTGTAGTAAAAACGGCACCATTATTTTCGGCATTACAAATCATAGTCCGAAATTTTAAAATTTTAAATACCACTCCATCTTTACCCACCCGTTCTTGGGTATAAAATAACTTTCCTCTGTTCCCTATGGCATTACCTACCACTATTATTGGCAACGATAGCAGACCAACCGACAATCCGACGACGGAAACACCGATTTCAAAAAACCTAATGAGTAATAGATACAGCTTATTGTGATTGCTTCTGCTGAAAGGGAAATAACGGTAAAAATCTTTGGACATATAATGCACCGGAATGCGCTGTGTTTTACTTTCATACACCTGGGTATACTCCCTGATTATGCTGCCCGACTCTAATAAGTGAAGCAGTTGCTGGTACAATTCAGGAGTAATTCCTTCCGTTTTTTGGGAGGCGATCACAATTTCAGAAATGGAATTTTCTTTTACAAAGGGAAATAAAGCCTGTCTTTTTATTTGTTGTACATAGTGATAGGCAGTTGTGTCTTCCTCGGCAGTATCGGCGCTAACGAAAGCAACGATTTTATAATGCGGATCTATGTTCTCCAACCCCAAAATTAACTCTTCTACCTGCTCCTGATCACATATTAATAAAGCATTTTGAAGAAAGCGATTGGATGCTAAAAACTTCACATAAAACATACGCCACAAAAACAAAGACATAAAGACAACCAGATACAACAATAAGATCTGTATTCTTTTGGAGGGTAATTCAGGAGAAAAAAAAGGGGTCAGCAGATAAATGGAAACCGTAGTAGTGGCTGTGAGTATAGCACTTCTTGACACTTGATAATGATTGCTGGCCACTTGCAGATTATACATTTCGAATATCGTACCGAAAAGGCTGATATAAAGCACCAATACTACAGTCCAGTAAAAATTCGCCATTATGATCGTAAAATAATCAAAATCAAAAAAGTGCCCTACGAGAAACAAAGCCATCAAAATAAATAAAATATCAAACAGGCGAAGAATCATCTTCCTTTCTGATATTTCAAAGTGCATTTTGCCTACTGCTAACATGTTTCTGTTTCTGATTAGAGGTGCAATTTAGCCATTTTGAGCTCATATCATTCTAAGAAATGTTAATTTTTTTAACAAAATTATTTTTTTAACGAAGTAATTTATTTGATGGTGGAGAATTAGCAATGCCCAAAATCCTCATTTGAGCCCGAACATCGTTTTTCGTCCATCGAACATCGTTTATCGTTTTTCGTCGATCGTTTTTCGTCGATCGTTTTTCGTCGATCGAATATCGAACATCGTTTTTCGTCCATCGTTTTTCGAATATCGAATATCGAATACCGAACATCGAATATCGTTTTTCGTCCATCGTCCATCGTCCATCGTTTTTCGTCGATCGTTTTTCGTCCATCGAATATCGAGCATCGTTTTTCGTCGATTGAAGATCGAATATCGAAAATTGTTTTTCGTCCATCGAATTTCGTCCATCGAATATCAAATATCGAGCATCGAATATCGAACATCGAATATCGTTTTTCGTCCATCGAATATCGTCCATCGAATATCGAGCATCGTTTTTCGTCAAACTAAAACAACTGACCACTGATTACTGAACACTCTTTCAGAAACTGACCACTGATTACTGAATACTGAACACTCTTTCAGAAACTGACCACTGATTACTGAATACTGACCACTCTTTCAGAAACTGACCACTGATTACTGAATACTGAACACTCTTTCAGAAACTGACCACTCTTTCAGAAACTGACCACTGATCACTGAACACTGATCACTGAATACTGATCACTGATCACTGAACACTGAACACTCTTTCAGAAACTGATCACTGATTACTGAATACTGAACACTCTTTCAGAAACTGATCACTTCCTTTAAAACTCTAACTTCTTCTTTCTTAATTCGAAATTTTGTCCAAGATAAACACGACGTACCATTTCATCTTCTACCAATTCTTCCGGGATACCGGCTTTTAGGATTCCGCCTTCAAACATTAAATAGGTTTTGTCTGTAATAGCCAATGTTTCCTGTACGTTGTGGTCGGTTATAAGGATGCCAATATTTTTATTTTTTAGTTGTGCTACAATCCGTTGAATATCCTCTACAGCGACCGGATCGACACCTGCAAAAGGTTCATCGAGTAGGATGAATTTTGGGTCGGTGGCAAGACAGCGTGCAATTTCGGTACGACGACGCTCTCCACCCGAAAGTAAATCACCTCTGTTGGTTCGGATGTGCTCTAAACTAAACTCTTCGATTAAGCTTTCCATTTTGGCAACCTGTTCTTCTTTTGAAAGTTTGGTCAATTGTAAAACGCTCAAGATATTATCTTCGATACTTAGTTTTCTAAAAACAGATGCTTCCTGCGCCAGATAGCCAATTCCCTGTTGGGCTCTCTTGTACATCGGGTAATCGGTAATGTTCAAGTCGTCCAGGAATATGTTGCCTGAATTTGGTTTTACCAGTCCAACAATCATATAGAAAGAAGTTGTTTTTCCGGCACCATTAGGTCCCAGCAGACCCACGATTTCTCCTTGGTTTACTTCCACCGAAATGCCTTTTACCACACTGCGCCCTTTATAGGTTTTTACAAGATTTTCGGCTCTTAATTTCATATTCTTTGGTTTAATCGTTTAACTGGTTAACTGTTTATTCGTTCGACTGCTTAACCGCGTCAAATAAACGAATAAACAATTAAACGATTAAACTTCTTAACAAATTATTTTGTTGCGGTTTCTTCCAGTGCTTCCCAGAATTCATAGGCTCTGCGCAAGTGAGGTACTACAATAGTTCCTCCTACAAGTGTCGCGATTCCCATAGCTTCCATCATTTCTTCTTTGGTTACGCCTTCTTTGAAACTGGTTTCCAAATGGTATTTGACACAATCGTCGCAACGCAAAACTGCCGAAGCCACTAATCCAAGCAGTTCTTTGGTTTTTACGTCCAATGCTCCCGCTGCATAGGCATTGGTATCCAAATTGAAAATGCGTTTTACAATTTTATTATTGTCTGCCAGTAGTTTTTCGTTCATTTTAGAACGGTACTCGTTGAATTCTTCTATAATATCAGCCATTTGATTTTTTTTGATTACGTACTACAAGTTTTGAAATTAGGATGCTCAATTCGTATATTAATAACATAGGGATTGCAACAATTGTTTGGCTAACCACATCTGGAGGGGTAACGATTGCGGCAACAATAAGTATTATTATTACGGCATATTTCCAGTATTTTCTTAAAAAGAGGGGTGTTACCAACCCTAGTTTTGTTAAGAAGTAAATGATTATTGGCATTTCGAAAAATATTCCACTTGCTAAAACGGATGTTTTTACCATGCCTAAATAGGAATCCAATGTGAATTGATTTTTTACAATATCACTTACCGTAAATGTAGCCAAGAAATTGACTGACATTGGGATTACTACGTAATAGCCAAATAAAACTCCTAAAAAGAAAAGCAGGGAGGAAATGAATATAAATATTTTAGCGTTTTTTCTTTCTTTTTCATACAATGCAGGACTTATAAATTTCCATATTTCAAATAAAATATACGGAAAACTAAGGATAAAACCGGCCAAAAGACACATCCAGACAAACATGTTTACCTGACCTTCCATTTCCGTATTTTGAATGATAAAGGGCATTTCAGTGATACAAATACTGTCTGCAAAACCTAAAGCATGCGATAGGTCACAAAAAAAAGTATAGGTTATAAAGGTGGGCCGTGTAGGTCCAAATATAATAATGTCAAATAGGTAATCACTTATAAAGTACGTAAGAAAAGCCATTATTACTACAGCCATTGTACTTCGAACCAGTAACCATCTTAATTCTTCCAGATGGTCCAAAAAAGACATTTCGTTTAAGTTTTTTTTCTCTTTACTATTTTTTGCCATTATACTATTCCTTCTTTTAAAATGTCATGTAAGTGTAAAACTCCTTTGTATTCACCATTGTCCACAACAACCAGTTGTGTTATGGAAAAATCTTCGAGAATGTTCAATGCATCGACAACCATAGCTGTTGATGAAATTAATTTTGGATTTTTGGTCATGATATCTTTGGCAGTCAAATCAGCAAAGGAATCTCTGTCGTTCAGCATTCTTCGGATGTCTCCATCGGTGATAATTCCGATTACTTTGTTATCCTCGACAACAGCGGTTACACCAAGACGTTTTTCGGAAATTTCGAAAATCACTTTTTTGATAGGTGCCTCCGGACTGACCATTGGTTTCAAAGTATGTTCCAACATGTCTTTGACGCGCAGTAATAATTTTTTACCTAAAGCGCCACCCGGATGGTATATCGCAAAATCTTCTGGTTTGAAATCGCGTATTTCCATTAGGCAAACCGCCAGGGCATCACCCATGACTAATTGTGCGGTGGTGCTATTTGTTGGTGCCAAGTTGTTCGGACAGGCTTCTGCATCCACTGTGGTGTTCAAAACAAAATCTGATCCTTTAGCCAGAAATGAAGTCATATTTCCCGTGATGGCAATTAAGGTGTTACCAAAGCGCTTCAAAAGTGGTACCAGCACTTTTATCTCCGGACTGTTGCCACTTTTTGAAATACAGATAATGATATCTTCGTTTTGAACCATGCCTAAATCGCCGTGAATGGCTTCAGAGGCATGAAGAAACAGTGATGGTGTGCCGGTAGAATTGAATGTAGCGACCATTTTTTGCGCAATAATGGCACTTTTTCCTATTCCGGTAACTACTAATCTTCCTTTGGAATTATAGATGCTTTGTGCGGCGTTACTGAAGTTTTCATCAAGATAATCAGTGAGTTTCGCAATCGATTCACTTTCAGATCTAATGGTTTTTTTGGCACTTGCCAAGATATTTTCTTTAGTTATCAAAACAGAATGTTTAAAATTTGTAAGTTTAAAAGAAATTTGTATCTTTATGTGATGCAAATTTATACAAAATACCACATAATCAAGAATGAATTCAAACGAAATTGACATACACAAAGAATTAAAAAAATATTTTGGCTTTAGCCAATTTAAAGGACTGCAAGAACAAGTTATAAATACGCTCCTTAATAAGGAGAACACCTTTGTGATTATGCCTACTGGAGGCGGAAAGTCACTTTGTTACCAATTACCCGCTTTAATTCAAGAAGGGACTGCTATTGTGGTTTCCCCTTTAATCGCTTTGATGAAAAATCAAGTGGATGCCATTCGGAGTTTATCTTCTGAAAATGGTGTTGCCCACGTTTTAAACTCTTCACTTACTAAAACCGAGATTGCTCAGGTTAAGAAAGATATTACTTCGGGGTTGACAAAATTGCTGTATGTTGCACCAGAATCCTTAACCAAGGAAGAGTATGTCGCTTTTCTTCAAACCGTCACTATTTCCTTTGTGGCAATTGATGAAGCGCATTGTATCTCAGAATGGGGACACGATTTCAGACCAGAGTACCGGAATCTAAAACATATTATTAAGCAATTAGGAGATGTCCCTATTATTGGTTTGACCGCAACCGCTACGCCTAAAGTACAGGAAGACATCCTGAAAAATTTAGATATGACTGATGCAACGACTTTTAAAGCATCATTCAACAGACCCAACTTATATTACGAAGTACGTACCAAAACGAAAAATATTGAATCGGATATAATTCGTTTTATAAAACAACATAAAGGTAAATCAGGAATTATTTACTGCTTGAGCCGTAAAAAAGTGGAGGCTATTGCCGAAGTTTTACAGGTAAACGGAATAAGTGCTGTTCCTTACCATGCCGGATTAGATGCTAAAACCCGCGCCAGACATCAAGACATGTTTCTTATGGAGGATGTTGATGTGGTGGTAGCAACAATAGCTTTTGGAATGGGAATTGACAAACCAGATGTTCGTTTTGTTATTCATCATGATATTCCTAAATCATTAGAAAGTTATTATCAGGAAACCGGTCGCGCCGGTCGCGATGGGGGCGAGGGGCATTGTCTTGCTTATTATTCGTATAAAGATGTTGAGAAATTAGAAAAATTCATGTCGGGGAAACCCGTTGCTGAACAGGAAATTGGATTTGCTTTATTGCAGGAGGTGGTGGCTTATGCTGAAACTTCTATGTCCAGAAGAAGATTTCTACTTCATTATTTCGGAGAAGAATTTGACGATGTAAATGGAGAAGGAGCTGATATGGATGACAATGTCAGAAACCCGAAAACCAAAGTGGAAGCCATTGATGAAGTGGTGAAACTATTAGAAGTAGTTCGGGATACCAAACATTTGTATAAATCGAAAGAAGTGGTGTTTACGCTGATTGGTCGTGTTAATGCCGTTATAAAAGCACACAGAACCGATACACAATCTTTTTTTGGATGCGGTTCAGACCATGACGAGAAATATTGGATGGCCTTGCTAAGACAAGTTCTTGTGGCGGGTTATTTATCTAAAGATATTGAAACGTATGGAATCGTAAAAATCACCGATAAGGGATTGGATTTTATTAAAAACCGCGAATCCTTCATGATGTCAGAAGATCATGAATACAATGAAACCGAAGACGAAGCTATTATAACTGCAGCGAAATCTACGGGCGTAGCTGATGAAGCATTGATGGGAATGTTGCGCGACTTACGTAAAAAGGTAGCTAAGAAACTTAGTGTTCCGCCTTTTGTCGTTTTTCAAGATCCATCACTTGAGGATATGGCGTTGAAATATCCAATTTCTTTGGACGAATTGATTAATATTCATGGTGTTGGAGAAGGGAAAGCCAAGAAATATGGTAAGGAATTTCTAGAATTAATAAGCCGTTACGTAGAAGATAATGAGATTATCAGACCGGATGATTTGGTAGTTAAATCTACCGGAGTCAATTCTGTCAATAAACTTTATATCATTCAAAATATAGACCGAAAATTATCACTTGATGATATCGCTTCCGCAAAAGGGCTGAAGATGGACGATTTGATTAAAGAAATGGAACAAATTGTCTATTCGGGAACCAAGTTGAATATAAAATATTGGATCGACGATATGTTGGACGATGATCAACAGGAAGAAATTCACGACTATTTTATGGAATCCCTTTCCGATAATATCGAAGAAGCACTCAAAGAGTTTGAAGGCGACTATGATCTTGATGAATTGCGTCTGATGCGAATAAAATTTATCAGCGAAGTGGCGAATTAGTGGTCAGTGGTCAGTGTTCAGTGGTCAGTGTTCAGTGTTCAGTGTTCAGTAGTCAGTGGTCAGTAGTCAGTGGTCAGTTTTTAGTGGTCAGTGATCAGTGGTCAGTGTTCAGTGGTCAGTAGTCAGTGTTCAGTGTTCAGTGTTCAGTGTTCAGTGGTCAGTGGTCAGTGTTCAGTGGTAAGTGTTCAGTGGTTAGTAGTCAGTGGTCAGTGTTCGGTGGTCAGTGTTCAGTGTTCAGTGATCAGTGGTCAGTGTTCAGTGTTCAGTTTTTAGTGTTCAGTGGTTAGTGTTCAGTGGTAAGTGTTCAGTGGTCAGTGGTCAGTGATCAGTGTTCAGTTTTAAGGAGATTTTGTAATCTGATTACTGCCAACTAAAAAAGTTCTCCGCGGTGTGGTTTCAAAGCATCGCGAACGGGAATCATGTTTTCGTCCGTCACTACCATAAAAGCGATGGCTTGCATTTCTCCTTGAATTTCAAAACCCGTGATATTTACGTCAAGTTTTTCAATAGCAATGTATTCTTTCAAATGAATTTCGTGGTGCTCCGCAGTTTTTGCAGAAGCGGGTCCACGGAAATCCCATATTAGTTTTATTTTTCTAGACATTTTTCTCTAAGATTAATCGGTTAACTGCTTAATGGTTTAACTGTTTTGAAGCAGCAAAGTTACAAAGTCTAATTCGATAATGTGGCGATTTGAAAATTTGAAAATGCAATTTTCTATTCCACCTTTAGAATTCATGACAAAATACTACTTTTGTATCGGATTATTTTTTGAGTGTTTCAAAACAACAAATAATCTAGAAATCGAACAATCCATAAAATGCCTCAAGAACTTCTATTACAAGTATCGCCCGAAATAGCTACAAACGAATTGTTGCTAAAGGATTATTTAGCTAAACAAATTAAGGTTGCTGCCAAAGAAATCCAACATGTTTCTATTTTAAAACGTTCCATTGATGCACGTCAAAAAGCAATAAAAATAAATTTGAAAGTGGCGATTTATCTGAACGGAGAGCCTTTTCAGGAGCATAAAATTGAACTACCGGAGTATCCAAATGTAACCACTGCACAGGAAGTCATTGTTGTTGGAGCAGGACCAGCGGGACTTTTTGCTGCCTTGCAATTGATAGAATTGGGTTTGAAACCAATAGTTATTGAGCGCGGAAAAGAGGTACGCGGCCGTCGTCGTGATTTGAAAGCCATTAATGTTGATCATCTAGTAAATGAAGATTCGAACTATTGTTTTGGCGAAGGTGGTGCCGGAACGTATTCGGACGGAAAATTATATACTCGCTCTAAAAAACGCGGTGATGTGACTCGGATTTTGGAATTATTAGTGGCTTTTGGCGCTTCAGAAGATATTTTGATTGAAGCACATCCTCATATTGGTACCAATAAATTGCCGCAAATCATCCAAGACATTCGGGAGAAAATCATCGAATGTGGTGGACAGGTTTTGTTTGAAACCCGCCTTACCGATATTTTATTAAAAAATAATGAAGTGCAAGGCATCGTCACTCAAAAAGGAAATACGATTCTTGCCAATAAAATAATCTTGGCAACAGGCCATTCTGCCCGTGATATATTTGAATTATTGGATAAAAAGCAAATTTTTATCGAAGCCAAACCTTTTGCCTTGGGCGTAAGAGCCGAACATCCCCAATCGTTGATCGACAGCATCCAGTATAGTTGTGATTACCGCGGAGCGCATTTACCGCCGGCACCTTATTCTATTGTGAAACAGGTGAATGGTCGCGGTATGTATTCGTTTTGCATGTGTCCCGGTGGTGTGATTGCACCTTGTGCGACGAGTCCAGGCGAAGTAGTGACTAACGGCTGGTCTCCATCAAAACGGGATCAGGCTACAGCGAATTCCGGAATTGTAATCGAATTAAAACTGGAAGATTTTAAACCATTCGCCAAATTTGGCGCATTAGCCGGAATGGAATTTCAAAAAAGTGTTGAACAAAAGGCGTGGCATTTGGCTGGCGAAAGTCAAAAAGTTCCTGCACAACGGATGATTGATTTTACCCAAAATAAAGTTTCATCGGATATTCCGAAAACGTCCTATGTTCCCGGAACTACTTCTGTAGAAATGGGGCAAGTTTTTCCCGGGTTTTTAACGCAGATATTACGAGAAGGTTTTACCGAATTTGGAAAATCTATGCGGGGTTATTTGACTAATGAAGCTGTTCTTCATGCACCAGAAAGCCGAACATCTTCGCCAGTGCGGATTCCCAGAGATCCATTAACCTATGAACACGTTCAAATAAAAGGTTTGTATCCTTGTGGGGAAGGAGCAGGTTATGCCGGAGGAATTATTTCGGCAGCAATAGATGGCGAGAAATGTGCCTTGATGATAAAAGAGAGTATTGGGAAATAATTTTTTTATCGATACGAAATATTAACAATAATGAAGCAGCCCAATACAGGCTGCTTTATTATTTATCAATTATTATTATTATTTATTTTGTTGTCTGCCAAAAAACATATAATCCCTACGGGATATTTTTTACTAAAATTAATTGCATTTGCTACCGATATTTAACCTCTACGAGGTATGTTC
The DNA here is from genome assembly GCF_042787235.1 of Flavobacterium zhoui. Classification (NCBI taxonomy): domain Bacteria; kingdom Pseudomonadati; phylum Bacteroidota; class Flavobacteriia; order Flavobacteriales; family Flavobacteriaceae; genus Flavobacterium; species Flavobacterium zhoui. The sequence goes on along the minus strand of NZ_JBHZPY010000004.1, from coordinate 250,646 downwards.
CGTCGATATTCGGTATTCGTGGACGGTGGTCAAATGAATGGTGAACGGTATTTGTTGTTATCTATTATAATTATTTATTCTCTGTAATTTTAGAAACAAAAAATCGGTTATTTTTTCATGGGAGGTTTTATTTCTGTCACGACCAGTTTTATGGTATTCTTTCCAATGTTTTTTCCCATATGAGTAACGGGAGTGATATACAAAACATCTCCCGCTTTAAATTTGGCTATTGATGCGGGTTTACCTTTATCAGTAATTTCTAAAGTTCCATCCGTTAAAGCGTAGATAGTGTGATGAGGATGACTGTGCCATGGCATAACTTGGCCTGGAGCAAATTCAACTGACATTACCCTTACTTTATCATTGTTAAGAAGGACTTTTTTATACACTTTCGGACCCGCTTTCATAGGATCTTGTGCATGAATACCGGTGCTCATTATCAGGAATAATCCAATAAGCAGTGTCATAGAAATCATTTTAATTGTTTTCATTATTGGCGATTTTTATTGATTAAACATAGGATGGACAATTTTCTACTGTCCATTTTTTTAAGGTATATTTTGTATTCATTTTCATGATGCAAACACCGTTTTATTGCCATTCAAACCCTTTGTTTTTTAATTAAAAGAAACAATTAGGTATTGTCTTAAAAAGTAGGTTTGAATTGTGGCTTTTGGGGTTTCGCCTTTTTTAAATAATAGTAAGATCTTGATTTTTAAGCAGCTATTTTTTGAAATGAAAAAGCTGCTTTTTGGGGACAACTAATTTACAAAAAAATAATGATAACAATTTATATTTTTTGTAAAATATTGAAGTGCAGATTGTTAGTGTCTTTTTGATGCAAAGTTTGAAATCGTATTCTTTGGTGTTCAGGTGCGCTTTGTTTGCAAAGGATAGTTCAACCAGAACTTTTGTGGATTAGGTCTAAATAGCGTTTGTACTATAGGAAATGAACTTCACTTACTAAGGAATCAAAATAATCTTTCCTGTGCTTTTTCTGCTTTCCAGAAAGTCATGCGCTTTTTTGCCTTCTGAAAGTTTAAAAATGGTTGGCGGAGCGATAATAATGGCTCTGTTATTAATCCAATCAAATAATTGGTGGGCTCTTTTGATCCGTTCCTCTTTTGAAATCAGATAGCTCCACAAGTCACCGCCGGTTAAGGTTTTTGAAGTGTCCATCAACATTCTTGGGTTTACAAAATCAGGATCACCGCCTGCCATCCCAAAGAAAATCACTTGTCCACAGATTTTGGTTACTTCGAAACTATCGTTTAAAGTGCTGCCAATACTGTCATAGACTGCATCAACTCCGTTTGGACGAAAGGATAAAACCTGTGTTTTCCAATCATTAGAATATAGATAAACTTGGTCAGCTCCGTTTTTTAACGAAATCTCGGCTTTTTCAGCAGAGGAAGTTAATCCTATCACTGTTGCTCCGAGTAATTTACTTATTTGGGTGAGAAATTGCCCCACACCACCGGCCGAAGCGTGAATCAATACGGTTTCTCCTTTTTTAGTTTTGTGACTGTCGGTGGCTAAATAATGGGCAGTTAATCCCTGTAATAGGATTGTTGCCGCAGTTTCAAAAGGAATTGAATCCGGCAGTGGAATAGCATTGGTAACAGGAACGGCCACCAGTTCTGCATTCGAAAACGGAACATCTGCAAACGCAATGCGGTCTCCAACCTTGAAACCGGGTTGGTTGTTTGTGTATACGACAACTCCAGCTCCTTCATATCCGGCTATAAACGGAGGATTTCCTTTTAGGTGGTAATTCCCTTTTCGGCGGTATACGTCTGCAAAGTTTAAGCCAATTGCCCGCATTTCGACCAGTATTTCATCGCTTTTTAGTATTGGATTTGGTATCTCTATATATTCCAGAACGGCTGAACTCCCAAAGGTTGAAAAAGTTAATGCTTTCATTATTTAAGTGTATTTGATTCTTTTAAACAGCTAATTATTTTAGTGTAAAGTGTTTTCTCATCGATGGGTTTAGATACATAATCATTCATTCCCGCTGCTGTGCATTTTTCGACATCCACAGAGGTTACATCCGCTGTGAGGGCAATAATGGGAATGTTAGAGTTCATTACCTTACGAATGTGTTTTGTAGCTTCAAAACCATTCATTTCCGGCATTTGCAAATCCATCAGGATGAGGTCATACTTGTTTTCCTGAAGATTCTCAATGGCAATTTTGCCATTACTGGCAATCGTAACATCATAACCAAAGTCCAATAGTATTATTTTTATTAAAAGTTGGTTTAGCGCAATGTCTTCGACAACTAATACTTTGATGTTTTTTGAACTGTTTTTTTCGAGAGGAACCAGTTGAATAAGGTCTGCTGTATCTGCAGCTATGATTTCCGGAGCTGCATTTATTTGATCAAAAGTTAAAATAAAACCAAATGAAGATCCTTTACCCTCTTCGCTATTTACAGTTATTTTTCCTCCTTGAAGTTCTACCAGCTGTTTGACAATGGCAAGTCCAAGACCCGTTCCGCCATATGAGCTGCTAGTGCCTATTGCAGCTTGCTCGAAATTATTGAAAATATCAGTTAATCTATTTTTAGGAATTCCTATACCAGTATCGGTAATCAGGAATTCAACAGTTGCTTTTTTCGAATCTTCTTCCAAAAGTTTTATACGGATGTTTATTTTTCCTTTCGAAGTAAATTTTACGGCATTACTCATCAGATTTAGTATGATCTGACGTAATCGCATGGGATCACCTATTAAGTTAAAAGGAATTGCCGTATCATAGTCATTTTGTAATTCTAAATTTTTTTCCTTCATTTTTGGTTCAAACAAATGAAGCATTGTAGCAATAGAATCAGACAAATTAAATGCTGTTTTCTCAAAAGTCATCTTTCCTGCATCTACTTTGGCAATGTCCAGAATATCATTTATTAGCACAATCAAAGCATCTCCTGATTCTTTAATGGCATTAATGTATTCTTTTTGTGAGTTGTCTAAGTTGGTTTTCAAAACTACATTGGTAAATCCAATAATTGCGTTCATTGGAGTCCTTATTTCGTGACTCATGTTGGATAAAAATTGTTGTTTTGATTTTACAGCTTCTTCCGCAATCAGTGTTTTTTGGTCTGCCTTTATTTTGGCTTTAATCAATTCATTCTTTGCTATTACATGAGTGGTTACATCATGTGCTATTATGGTAACTCCGGAAATAGTTTCATCAGCTTCGTGATACGGTTGATACACAAAGTTGTAATATTCATTCACCAATATACCATTACGGAAAAGTGGCGCTAAAAATTCATATCCATAGAAGGGTATTCCAGTAGTGAATACTTCCTTTAGTAATTCAGGGTACTGCAATTCCCGGAGTTCCGGTAATATCTCCAGAAATTTTTTTCCTTCAATATCATTCCCTTTTCCCCATATTTCTTTAATACTGTCATTTGCAAGTGAGATTACCATGTCTTTGCCTTTCAATATTGCTATGGCGAAAGGAGATTTCATTAGCATCATGTTATAGCGTTTTTCACTGTCTTCAATCTTCTTTAGTGTTACTTTTTCTGCTTTTCGCTGTTCTGCTAATGCTTTTTCTTCTTTTGACTGAAGCTCAAATGCTAATCTTCTGACCTCTGTAATATCTTTAATAGTAAGGAGAATTAGTTCTTTATCCCGTTTCTTTTTTATAACCCGATTTGCATGCAACACCATTATTTTTTCACCAATACGTGGAAATGTGCGTTTTACTTCTAAATCTTGAAGAAGGATATCATCAGAGAATGTAGCAATTAATAATTCACGTAGTTCTGGAATGTCCCATTGACCATCTTGCAATTCAAACAAATGCTTTCCTTCGATTTCTTCTTTAGAAAGCTGGTGTTTCTTGTAAAATGAATTATTAGCTGATTTTACATAGAAGTCTTTATTGAGTATGATTATGGATTCTTGTATACTATTAATAATCGATTCAGAATATTTATAGGTTTCCTTAAGGAGTTGATTGTTCTTTTTTAATTTCTCATTATTAGAAATAAGTAATTGGTTTTTTGTAATATCTTCCCCATTCTGAATGATATATTTCACGTTACCAGCAGCATCTAGTATGGGAGAGTGGCTTACTTTCCAATATCTAACTTCAAAAGTACCCCCGTCGGCTTGCGGTTTTTTAATATCGTATTTTTGAATCGGTAAAGTATTGGTCACTTTATTTTTAATCACAGTATTGAAAGAGGCAAGAATATTTTTTTCTCCATCGGCATTAAAGTCGTCAGGGTTGCTGGGAAATACGTCAAAAAGATTTAAGCCTACTATTTTTTTTCTTTCCGTCATAGTGACTTTCAAGAAAGCATCAGTAGCGGCAACCACATTAAAATTAGTGTCTAAAACTATTAATAGTGCTGGAGAGAGATTGAACAAATCTTTATAATCATCAATCATAAATAGTCTGTTTTTTATTTTGTGCTATAAACATCGTTTTTAATATTACCAAAATCTTATGAAAACACAAAAAAAACTATTATGTTTCTTGGAGGATTCTTTGATTGAAAAAGCATGCGAAGTTGAGGAATTCAAAATCAAAAAATTCGCATTGTTTCTAATTATTATTTGACTAATAAACAGGAAATGTAATCAATATTTAATGATATCTGTTTAAAATTTGGCGTCTGTTTTATCGGGGGTAGCAACTTATGTTATTTCAGGCGTTTTTAAAAACGGAAGTCCGCAGAGTTGCATTTATTCTGGTGTATAATAGTCGACTTTTTAGTGTAAATGTTCTTATGCTATTTTGAAGTCGGTTGCGTTCCTTTGGGTTTATTTGTCCCAAATCTATTGTTTTTTTTAAATGTTGTATAACCGTTTGATAATCATGCCATTTTCCAAGTAGGGCTAGGACATCATTCTTATTTGACAGCAGTTTGTTTTTTTGGGCATATTTCAGACTCTTTTGATTGAATTGATATTCTTTTAGGCTTTTGCGCAGCGCATGCATTTGTTTCTTTTTTAAGGCTTTTTTATGAAGTAATTTTTCAATTTTAACTTTTTTTTTATCCACGTAGCGTTTTGCTGTTTTTTTGGTCGTTTTGGCCAATACAGCTTTAATTTTGCGGTACTTTTTTTGCAGCTTTTCAGCAAAAGATGGATTGATGATCAAAAAGAAATTATTTAGCTCTTGCAAAAGGTTCTTTCTTAAAGAACGCCTGTAGTTAGGTCCACAATCAGAAGTAGAGTGCTTGTCAAGCAAAGCGTTCTCAACTTGAAGTTCCCGTATTTTTCCAACCTGAGAAAAAAGGAGTTTAAAGGGTTTGAAAGTTTTTTTTCGATTAAAACCCGGTGCGCAAAAGTTAACTAAATTAAATATCGCATTTAATTTTTTTATTTCTAATCTAAGGGTATGAAAAGTATCTGGAGTAAAAGACTCTGGCTGTTTTTCTAAAACAGAGGTAATTGCACTTTTTCGTTTATTTAAATATTTTTTAAGCGCTTTCATCTGTTAGCCCATTATTTATTGATGGTTTACTTTAGAATAGAAAGAATGGAATGAGCTCTATTTTATTTGTGAGCGGTGATGGCTATTATTATTATTATTAGTTAGGAGAGGCGAACAAAATGATTGATTGAAATTTCGATTAAAAAAGATTAAAATAAGCAAGAGCAACTTAATTAAAAAAGTACCTTTAAAAGGGTAAAGAAGCTTGCTTACAGTTTTTTAAAATTTAATTTTCCTCCAAAAATTTCTTTTTTTCATCAAACTCTTCTTTTGTTATTTCTCCTTTGGCAAATCTTTTTTTTAGGATTTCCAACGGTGTTTCGGTTTTGGTTCGCTGACCGGGAAGGTCATACGGAGTTGCGAATATCCATATTAAAATGAAGATCCAAAATACCCACCAAAACATATGCATTCCCCAAAAGTGATATCCGTTATGCATAATTTATTACTTTAAAGTATTGAAAATCAGTATAAATATACGAAATTTTAGTACCGAATTAGTTTTATTGCACTCGAATTTATGTTATGACAGCAAAAAAAACGTCTCTTAATAGTATGAAGAGACGTTTGATTTAAGCTAGTACTACTTTATTTTTTTGCTTGCATTTCCATATAATCCAAAGTTAGGTTCGACATTACTTTCATTCCTAATACAAAACTACTTTCATCGATATAGAAGTCGGGCGTATGGTGTGGAGCGGTTTCAGCTATCGGTTTTCCTTTAGGAGCGCCTCCCAAAAAGAAGTAAAGACCCGGTATTTTTTCCTGGTAAAATGAAAAATCTTCAGCACCTGTAACAGCAGGAGTCAATAGAACATTCTCTTTACCTGCAACAGCCAGTAATGTTGGAAGCATTTTTTCAGTCAGTGAGGGGTCGTTGTAGGTAATGCCCGTTTTGTTGGTAATCGTCACATCGGCAGTTGCACCGGCACTTTCGGCTATTGCCGTCGCTATTTGTTTTACTCTGGAATGAACCAGCTGTTGTACTTTGCTATCTAATGACCGAATTGTGCCATTCATGATAAGTTCCTCCGGAATAACATTGCTGCGCACCCCTGCGCTTATCTGTCCAACACTTACAACTGCCGGAGATTCAGTTATGTTTACATTTCGGCTAATAATTGTTTGCAATCCCATTACGATCTGAGCGGCGGTAACAATTGGGTCAACACCCAGCCAAGGATAAGCACCATGCGTTTGTTTACCCATTATTTTTATTGTAAACCAGTCTGAGGCTGCCATTGTTCCTTTTGGACGGTACTTTATTTTGCCCACTTCTGTTTGAGCATTAATGTGCAATCCAAAAATAACATCTACTTTAGGATTAGTAAGAACGCCTTCTTTTATCATTAATTCAGCTCCTCCTTCTTCGCCCTCAGGCGGACCTTCTTCGGCAGGTTGGAAAATGAATTTAACAGTTCCTTTTAAGTCATTTTTTATAGATGCTAAAATTTCGGCAGTTCCCATTAAAATTGCAATATGCGTGTCGTGTCCACATGCATGCATAATAGGAACCGTTTGTCCATTGTATTCCCCTTCTGCTTTAGAGGCGAATGCAATATTCACCCGTTCTTTTATAGGCAAGGCATCAATATCTGCGCGGAGCGCCACTACCGGACCTGGTTTTCCTCCTTTTAAAATACCCACAACTCCAGTTTTTGCCACTCCGGTTTGTACTTCAATCCCAAGAGAACGCAAATGTGTGGCAATTTTTTCTCCTGTTTTGAATTCTCTGTTTCCTAATTCGGGGTTTTGATGAAAATCTCTTCGCCATGCAATAACTTTTGACTCTAATGATTCGGCCTTCTTGCTAACCTTAGTCTTGAGTGTTGTATTTTGTGCAGAGGCCATGCAGACAGAATAAAATAGTACTGCAGAAAGTAAGTTTTTTTTCATTTTTAGGTTATTGAAATAATTTGTTAAAAACAAATGGGTTTGGTTGTTACAAACAAATATATCAAATTTAGTGGACGGTTTAAGTATATTATAAATTGAAAAATTATCTTTAAAAAAAAGCGCATAAAAAAACCGTCCCGATTTTTGTTTCGAGACGGTTTGTTGTGAAAAATTATTTTTTCTTTTTCAATTGATCTTTAAATAGCTTTTCAAATTTTTCCATTTTGGGTTGAATGACCATTTGGCAATACGGTTGGTTTTTATTGTTAGCATAGTAATTCTGGTGGTAATCTTCTGCTTTGTAAAATTTAGTAAGCGGCTCTAATATGGTTACTATAGGGCTATCATAAATTTTTGCTTTTGTCAGGGCATTGATAATCTTTTGTGCAGCCATTTTCTGTTCTTGGTTTTTATAAAATATGGCGGAACGATATTGTGTTCCCACATCGGCACCTTGACGGTTTAAAGTCGTTGGGTCATGAACGCTAAAGAAAACTTTGAAGATTTCGTCTAAATTTGTAGTGTTTTTATCATAGGTAATCTGCACCACTTCAGCATAACCCGTTCTTCCCGTCGAAACGTCCTCGTAGGAAGGATTTGCATTTTTACCACCAGCAAATCCTGAGACTGCTGATTTTACTCCGTTTAGGTTTTCATAAACTGCTTCCACGCACCAGTAACAACCGCCGGCTAAGGTTATAGTTTCAAATTTGGATTGTTTTGCAGTTGTTGTTGTGTTTTGTCCAGCGATACTAATCGATGTCAATAGACAAATTAAAAATAAATTTTTCATACGTAGCTATTATTTGTTTTTTAATGGAATATGGTATCGCCATTCTTGACTATTGTTTGTGATTTTGAATCATGGCGATTTCATATTATTTGGTATCAGGTATAAAGTCCAGCGCAATAGAATTCATGCAATATCTTTTGCCAGTTGGTGCAGGACCATCGTCGAAAAGATGTCCTAAATGACCACCGCATCTGCCGCAAAGCGCTTCTGTTCTTTCCATTCCAAGGGAATTGTCTGTTTTGTAAACGACGCTGTTTTTATTGTCTTGTTCAAAAAAACTGGGCCAACCGCAACTGCTTGAAAATTTGGCGCCGGAGCGAAATAATTTATTTCCGCAGGATGCGCAGTAATAGGTCCCTTTTTCATCGGTATTCCAATATTTCCCTGTGAAAGGTCTTTCGGTATCGGCATGTCGCATTACTTCGTAAACATCTTCGGGCAAGACTTTTTTCCACTCGGCGTCCGTAAGATTTAGTTTTGTGGTATCTGTATTAGAGTAATACGGATTTCCTGATTTTTTGATTGGGCTTTCCATATCAGTAACTTTTTTAGTATTGTTTTGCTTGTTTGTATTTTGCCCACAGGCGGTAAACATAAATAATGGGAGTAAGAATAGTACACTTAAAAAACGGGTTGTTGTTTTCATATGTAGATAATATTTGTTTTTTATAGGAATATGGTATCGCCATTCTTCCTTCTTAATTGTGATTTTTGAATCATGGCGATTTCATAATTTTGTTTTTATACTACAAATGTAAAGCGGTTTTTGACTATAATATGTCGTCTGCTTTACAAAGTGATAGTGATTTAAGTAAGTTTTAACTATTGTTATTTACGAAAAAAAATCACTTTTGGATTTGCAATTGATAATAAGGTTTCGCTACAAACCGATTCGCATATTTATCAAGTGTTTTTTGAACCCCACTTTTTCATACGCTTTAATTGCCGAAGCGTTATCGTTGTAGACATCTAATCGAAGTTCGAATACATTTTGAGAACGGCACCAGTCTTTTAAAGACTCTATGATTTTAGAATTAACGCCTATTCCTCTGTAATTCAAATCGGTAAACATAAATCCTAAATAGGCATAGGTATCGTGGTTCAAATAGGGCTTTGGTGTGGCTATTCGTGCGTATCCGGAGCCGACAATCTCCAAATCAATTTCGGCAACCAATACTTCGATATGAGAAGCTGAAATCATTTTTTCAATATCGTAGTAATGGATTTTTTCTTCTTTTAAAGTAGGGTCAAAGGGCCGTTCGGCTGCAATAATTCCTTGTTCAAATGACAGGAGTTTCTCTAAATCGGTACTACGTGCTTTTCGGATAATTATTTTTTGCATTGTATTAATTGTCTTGGTTCTCAAAAGTACAAAAGAATCTGCAATTGGATCGTATTGCTTTTTATTGGACGATTCCAAAACAATGCTGCTTCAACAATTCGAAAGAGAAAGTTAAAGCGTCTTACAATAATTATATTTTTGTATTTTTGTAAGGCTAAAAATTCCTATGAAAGAAGAAAATGTAATATTAGTTAATGACAAAGATGAGCAAATTGGATTGATGCCAAAGCTTGAAGCACATGAAAAAGCCATTTTGCATCGGGCATTTTCTGTTTTTATTTTGAATAGTGAAAATGAAGTGATGCTTCAGCAACGAGCCAGTCAAAAATACCATTCTCCATTATTATGGACTAATACTTGTTGCAGTCATCAGCGCGAAGGAGAGACTAATATTGAGGCAGGAAGTCGTAGATTGTTTGAAGAAATGGGATTTAAAACGGAACTCAAAGAACTTTTTCATTTTATATACAAAGCGCCTTTTGACAACGGTTTGACGGAACATGAACTTGATCATGTTATGATTGGCTATTATAATGATGAGCCAAAAATAAATCGGGAAGAAGTCGAAGACTGGAAATGGATGAAAATAGAAGATGTAAAAATCGAAATGGGCATCCAACCTGAATTATACACCGTTTGGTTCAAAATAATTTTTGATGAGTTTTATCATTTCCTTGAAGACCATAAATTGTAAAAGGGGATTGTAGAACTGAGATTTCTGGTTACAGCAAATCTAATTCCTAATATTTAATATCTATTTTATAAAAATGAGAGTTACCATTTCACGAAAAGCCCATTTCAATGCGGCACATAGATTATATAGAAAAGATTGGACTTTCGAGCAAAACGATGCTGTTTTTGGCAAATGCAACAATCCCAATTATCATGGACACAATTACGAATTGATTGTAGGTGTAACGGGAGAAATTGACCCGGAGACTGGATTTGTTATGGATGTGAAATTCCTGAGCGAAATTATTAAAGAAGAAGTGGAGGATCAGTTTGATCATAAAAATCTGAATCTGGATGTTCCTGAATTTGAAAATTTAAATCCCACAGCCGAAAATATTGTAGTGGTAATTTGGAATAAAATTAGAAAAAAGATTGACTTGCAATTCGACTTAGAAGTAATTCTGTATGAAACGCCTCGAAATTTTGTAACCTATAAAGGCGAATAATGGAATTGAAAGTAGGAGATAAAATTCCAAATTTTAAAGCAAAAGACAGTAGCGGTACTGATTTTGACAGTCAAACACTTGTTGGTATCAAACCGTTTGTTATTTATTTTTATCCAAAAGACAATACGCCAGGCTGCACCGCTCAAGCCTGCAGTTTTAGGGATCAATACGAAGATTTTAAGGATTTAGGTGCTGAAGTAATAGGTGTCAGCAGCGACAGTGTTGCATCCCATCAGGAATTTACGAGGCTATATAAATTGCCTTTTATTCTATTATCAGACAGTGATGAAAAAATAAAAAAGGTTTTTGGTGTTCCCTCTCGTGTCTTTGGGTTAGTTCCCGGAAGAGTGACTTATGTGGTAGATAAAAATGGAGTTATTCAAATGGTTTTTGATCGTATATTGGCAGCAAAACACATGTTAAAAGCAATGGAAACCATTAAAAAATTAGTATTATAGATTAATAAAATTGTATTACAAATATTTTCTTTTTTTATTTTACTTTACGACTTGTCGAGACTTTACAACGGCTTGTCTTTTTCAATAAGTAAATGAATGACGAATTTGTAAAAACGAGTTTAGATTATGCAAATTTGCAGTACATAAAAAAAGTAACATGAAATTTTATCCATTACAATTTGAGCCCATTCTAAAAGAAAGAATTTGGGGCGGTGAAAAACTAAAAACAGTACTTCATAAACCAATCACATCAAAAATAACCGGTGAAAGCTGGGAGTTATCTACAGTTGAAGGTGATGTCAGTGTAGTAGCTAATGGGGAATGGAAAGGAAAATCATTGACTACTTTGATTGATGACTTTCCGAACGAGATTTTGGGAACGAAAGTTCATGCACGATTTGGTAAGCAGTTTCCGTTACTTTTTAAATACCTGGATGCTCGGGAAGACTTGTCTATTCAAGTTCATCCTAACGATGAATTAGCAAGAAAGAGACATAATTCCTTTGGTAAAACCGAAATGTGGTATGTCATGCAAGCCGATGAGGATGCGAGAATCATAGTTGGTTTCAAAGAGAAATCGAATCCTGCCGAATATTTAGAAAATCTTAAAAATAAAACCCTGCTCTCTCTTCTTGACGATGTAAGAGTAAAAGCAGGAGATGTTTTCTTTTTAGAAACAGGAACGGTTCACGCTATTGGTGCCGGATTAGTGGTTGCCGAGATTCAGCAGACCTCAGATATAACATACCGATTATATGATTTTGACCGTGTAGATGCTCAAGGTAAAACGAGGGAATTGCATGTAGACTTGGCTTTGGAAGCGATTAACTATAATAAGATCGAGACCAAGAAAGAATATTCCCAAAATGCAAACCAATCCAATACAGTAGTGGAATGTCCTTATTTTACAACTAATTTTATTTCTTTGGATGGTGTAATTAGTGCATCTAAATCGGGTGAAACCTTTACCGTTTATATGTGTGTGGAAGGGGCATTTGAAATTATGTACGACAATTCAAAATTACAATATGCAAAAGGAGATACCGTTTTACTGCCTGCTACAATGAATTCATTCGTCCTCAGTGGAAAAGCTTCAATTTTAGAAATTTACATTTCATAGTCGGTAATAGAAAGATAATGTGTACTTTTGCAGACGCAAATTAAAAATCCAAATTAAAAAAGATAAAAATGGCAAACGTTAAAAATTTAAAAAAAGACATCAACTACGTTTTAGGAGATATTATTGAAGCAGTTTACTTGTTCGAAATTTCTACAACTGGAAAACCAACAACAGAAACTAACGCTTTAATTGACGAAGCTATCGCTGCTTTTGACGCTTTGATCACAAAAGTGAACGCAAAAAAGGTAGAAGATAAAAAAGCTCACTTCAAACAAATTAATGTTGAATTGGAACAAACTGCTAATCAATTGATTGCTAAAATCAACGAATTGTAGTCAAAAAAAAAGCAAAAAAAGTTTGAATTTGTTTTGGAAAATAGAAATTCAGGCTTATATTTGCACCCGTAATGAGTCGCCAGCGTAGCTCAGTTGGCTAGAGCAGCTGATTTGTAATCAGCAGGTCGTGGGTTCGAGTCCCTCCGCCGGCTCTTAATAAAACCATCTAACTTTTGTTAGGTGGTTTTTTGTTTTGTAGGAATTTGGTAAAACATGTTGTTTTTACAATTAGGTCACTGCTGTAATAATTTTTTTGTTAAATTTGAATTCTAACTAAAATAAATAAATTATGGAAGAGCATTCAGTTATTGAGAGTTTCGAGATGAAACTAAGTGAGTCTGCAAAAGACTTTTTGAAAGAAACAGCAAAGTGGGCTTATTATTTATCAATCCTTGGTTACATAGGAATTGGTTTTATTATTTTTGCCGCTTTATTTGCCGGGACATTATTCTCAGCTATGGGAAAGATTAATCCTGCCATGGGAGCAATGGGGTCTTCTTTTGGGATAGTAATGGCTTTTGTGTACTTTTTAATTGCAATGCTTTATTTCTTTCCTGTGTATTACTTAAATAAATTTGCCTCAAATGCTAAAGCGGCATTTAGGGACAATAATTCAGAAACACTGGCTGTTTCTTTAATGTATTTAAAATCGCATTACAAGTATATTGGCATTATGACATTAGTTGTTTTCTCGATGTATCTTTTAATGTTTTTAGGAATAATTGTTTCAGGAGTGGCTTTTAATAATGCATAAATCGCTGTTCTGCCCACTGTAACTGATTTAATGAAGATTTCATTTTCACAATTCTTCGATACTATTGTTTATAAAACGCAAAAAAAACCATCTGTTGTAAGAACTAGATGGTTTTTTATTTTTTATGACTGTCCGTTACTAATACCAATGTAATTAATTTTGTCATTTCGACAAAGGAGAAATCATATTAGTTGCTCCAGTTATGTGATTCTTCCTTCCTCAGAATGACAAAAGAACAATTATATTATTTTTGGTTTTTGATTTCGGCAACATATTTAGTCAATTTTTTTCCATAAAGCGATTGCGCCACTTTTGGAGACATTGATTTGCGAATCGTGTCTAGGTATTTAATGTTGATGTCGTAGATCTCTGATAAGGCAATATATGGTGATACCTCATAGTTTCTGTTGTTTATCGCAAAATTGGTGGCAAATAAATACTTTCTTTTGATGTTGGAATCCTGCTTAGCACTTATACTATCAATTTTTTGTGCGTTGTTACTTTTTATGGCATTAAATCGCTGTTCAATTAAAGTAAGTTTTTCGTCGTTGAAACGAGAATTTATTTTTTTATAGTCTTCAAATAAATCGTTGTTTTTTGATCCTGTAATTTTTGCACCAGAAAGATATCCTTCTAAACTGGTTTCAATGTTTATATTTCCAGGTTCAGCAAAAAACGAAAGGTTGTTGTCTAATGAATTGCTCACTCCTCGATCTAGAAACAAATACAGCATTTCAGGAGATTTTAGGTCTAAGTCACTTTCAAAAGCAGAACTTCCATCGATATTTATTGTGTCTATAGCCACTAGAGTAGTGTCTACAATTCTTTGGATGTATAGTGTTCCTTTTTTTAATCCTTTTATATTTCCTGTAATATGCAAATTAGATTTTGATTCGTTTTTGTTACAAGAGGACAATAGTGCAAGCGTAACAAATGCAATAATAGATTTTTTCATGTGAAGTTATTAATATTTATTTTTTTTGGAACATAGCATCGCCATTTTTTATGAATCATGGCAATTTCATTGCTGTTTATATTTTTCGCAAAATAAAGAAAATTGTTGGAATGATTTGGCAACAGGTATAAATTTTACAAAAAAAATCCCAATCTATTTCTAAATTGGGATTTGATCAATTTTTAAAAAGGATTATCCTTTAAACCAAGCTTCTTTCAATTTGGTTTTGCTGGAATCCGTTGCTTTAAGGCTGGCTTTTTCTTCATAAGGAAGTTTTACTTTTCCTTTGATTACTTGTTCTTTGCTATCGCGTTTTATTTTTACCGTAATTGCATCGTTCTCTTTCCAAGTTTGACTTGCGCCAATCATATCGTAAATATTGTCCAGATTGTATGACTTTTCATTAATTGCCATCAAGACGTCTCCACCTTTAAGACCTAAGTTTTTGTAAAATTCGTTTAGTTCTATATTAGGAAGCACGATTATTTCTTTAGTCTCTTGATTTACGGTTATGTAGGGAGATTGTCCTTTTAAGAAAACGTTACCGGCTACTTTTTCAGTTGAATTTGTAACACCAACTTTTGCCAGATACGTTGCGTAAGGAATTGGAGTTGTTCCCGAAACATAAGTCGTTAAAAAAGTTCCAACTTCAGGATACGTTAATGACGTAATTTTCGCAAAAAGCTCCTCGTCATTAAATGGTTTAGTAGGACCATATTCATTTGATAATTTTTGCATCAAATCAAGGATTCCTCTTTCGCCGTTGCTTTTTTCGCGAATGATGATATCCAAGCACATGCCAATAAGTGCCCCTTTTTCATATACGTTTAAGTATTGGTCTTTGTACGGTTTTGTCAATACATTAGCACTCATAACGGTAAATGACATGGTATCATTCAACGTATTTGCGCGGGCAATTTTTTCGGCCATACGGGTGTAAAACTCCTCTTCGGTGATTAGTCCTTGGTTTATTTGGAAAAGATTCGCGAAATATTCCGTTACTCCTTCGTACATCCATAAATGTTGAGACATTTTTGGAGCATTATAATCAAAATATTGAATCTCTTTAGAATGGATTGATAAAGGCGTCACAATATGAAAAAATTCATGCGAAACAACATCTTTCATAGATTTTACTAACTCGTCTTTTGGCATTAGCTCGGGCAATACTACTGTTGTTGCTGTAGGATGTTCTAATGCTCCAAATCCTTTAGCATCATTTTCCTGCATGGAAGACAGGTATAACAAAACACTATATTTTTTAGTTGCATTTATTTTGCCTAGAAAATTCTTTTGAGCGGTCATCATTGTTTTCATCTCCGGTGTAATACTTTCAGCGGTATACTTACCTGTAGGAGAATAAACGCCGATCAAAATTTCCATTCCATCAACTGTAAAAGTGGTGTAATCCGGTTTAGCATACATGATTGGGTTTTCAACCAATTCAGCATAACGTGAAGTTACAAATGTATCAGATGTGGCGCTGGCATCTTGGTCCGTCATAGACGTAGCTCCCCAAAGTGTTGCCGGATGTGAAATAGTTACTTTATAAGGCGTGGACATATAATTTGTAAAATAACCCACAAAACAGTGTGTGTTAAGCATTACGTTTTTGCCGGCGTCAATATTAGAACCTGCAGGTGAAAAAATTTCATCATCTCCAAATTTTTTCCCCGTTTCGGTATCGAATGAGTCGTTTACTAAATAAGTAATCTTGTCTAAAGTCTTTGCATTTGCAATTGACCAAGAATTAACATCAATTTTCTTTACCGTCAGTAGATTTCCTTTGGCGTCATACGCTTTTAGATCGTCGATATATCTACCGTAGTTGTCTTCGGAGTACGTTCCTGGAACTGTTTTTGGAATGTGATACGTAATTTCATCCTCATAAATTGTTGGAGCATTGACAGTTACCATGACTTTATCGTCCTTAATGTCAATCAGGTTAATACTTACTGAAACGTCTTTTTTTATCGTAGAAGAAACAGAAGTGCTTGCTGTTTTGCAGCTCCAAAGTACAGAAGCGAAGGCAAAAGCGAAGATTATTTTTTTCATTGTTATATGTTTTAGCAATTAGTCTTTTTTCTGAAGAATTGTTACGGCTTATAATGATTTTATAAAAAGATTTATTGCGGTCACTAATTTTTCGGTTACAGCTAAATTTGGATCAGAGTACGATTTCATATTTTCGGCATCATCTCCCTTTATTTCTTTGAAAATGTGATTCATGTTCTCAATAATTTCCAGTTTTGCTTCGGGTTTTGCTTTTTTTAATAGTTCCGCTTCCGAAACGGTCACCTGTAAATCTTTAGTTCCATTGATAAGCAGCACAGGTATTATCAATTTTTTAATTTCGTTTTGTGGATTGTATTTTATCCATGAAATCATATAAGGTTGAACACTTTCTCTAAAAAGGGAGGCTAGCATTTTATTTTTTAATTCGAATGTTTGTCCGCTTTTAAGGATTTCCAAATCTTTTTGGACTTCTTCTTTTAGAAAAGGAGCTTGTTTTTCTATTTGTTCTACTAAAACAGCATCAATAGTTCGTCCGGCTCCAGCCAATGAGATAAAGGCGTCAGTGCTTTCGGTAGCGGCAAGCATTCCTATCAATGAACCTTCGCTATGACCGGCAACAATTATTTTGTTGTATTTTTTTTGATTTTTAAAGAAACGAATAACTTCTTTGGCATCGTTGATGAAGTCATCAAAGGAAAGTGTTGCCTCATTCACCGTTCCTGCCGCTATTTGCGCAATAATCCTTTTGTCATAAGAAAAAACGGCCTGATTATTCTTGGATAATTCTTCTGATAGATATTTTAAAGAATTGTTGGTCATTCCTTTTTGATTACCGTCCCTGTCAGTGGGACCGGATCCAGCAATCAGAATAACGAGATTTGTTTTTTTAGTCTCTTTTAATGGAGAATACAATGTTCCTTTTAGTAAAGGATTGATTGTTATTTCTTTTTTGTTGACAGCAGTTAAATCTGTTTTTTCCTGAGAAAAACCCAAGTTTGAAAGCAAAAATAAGAAAGCGAATATTGATTTTTTCATTTTATTTAGTGTTTAATAAGCTCATTGTTTCTTCCGGATTTTCAACTTCGATAATTAGTTTATTGTAATAGGAATCTTTGAGTTCTACAATAATTGCATTTTTTTTATTGCAAACATCCCAAAAATTGCGTTTTCCTTTTTTTATATAAGTTCCAGCAGTAATAACCCATGGTAATTGGGTACCTGGAATTTTCCAACCGATCCAGAAGGTAAATTCATCGTTGCTTTGATAAGCTCGGACTATTTTATCTTTTGGTACTTTAATTTTATTTTCGAAAGCCCAAAATTTATGGCTTCGGAGAATGTCAAAAATAAATTCGTTTTCGTTTGATGTTACTGAAACCATTATAAGGTTGTTAAAAGTTAGTTGGCATAAAAACAAAAACTCCCGAATATCAGGAGTTTTATTTTTTAGTCTAATTTGTTTTTTATATAATATTTGCCGTCCAAATCTTCATCAAAATCATCAATTTTAACGGGTTTTGGTTTAGGTTTATTTGCAGTAGCTTTCTTTTTCCACATTTCAAATTTTTCTGCTGGCATCTTCTTTTTCATGATCTCTAAAACCTCTTTTTCTACCAAACCAAATTCTTTTTTGATGATTTCAAAAGGATTTTTCTCTTCAAGGGCCATTGTAACAAGTTTTTCTGTTTGTTCCCAGTTCAATTCTTTGCGGTTACTCTTTTTCATCACGTGAAAATTAATTCAAATAGGTGTTAATGATTACTGAATTTGATTTCAAATTCTTTACCAATATTAAGAAAAAAAATAATTACTTCTTGTCAAAAGCGTATTTTTTTTATTCTTTTTAACTCTTTTCTGTTTTGTGCGGTTTTTGAAACGGTATTTTCAATAAATTTTTCAAATTATTATGTTCTTCTGGCTGTGGATGTGTATCTATTCCATAAATAATTTCTTCTTTTGGTAGTGTCATATAAGTGCCAAAAAGACGGTCCCAAACAGAAAATATATTTCCGTAATTGCTGTCTGTATACGGTAAAACATGATGATGGTGCACTTTATGCATGTCTGGGGATACAATAAAATAACTCAGGATTGTATCTAATTTTTTAGGAATTGAGATGTTGGCATGATTAAATTGTGTGGCTACTACCGATAAAGTTTGGTACAGGAAAACCATCCACATGGGGCTTCCCACAAGTAAAACACCCAAAGTTGTAAATGTAAATCGAATAACACTCTCGCCTGGATGATGCCTGTTAGCCGATGTTGTATCGATCCAGGTATCCGTATGGTGAATCAGATGAAAACGCCATAAAAATTTAGTTTTGTGTTCAACTAAATGCACCAAATAAGCACCAATTAAATCCAATAAAAGCAATCCAATTAAGGCATATAGCCATAAAGGCATTTGCGGCAACCATTGTAAAATTCCAAAATGATTTGCAATAGTCCAATCTGCTGTTTGTAGTAAAATGAAAGCCAGAAAGAAATTTATAATAATGGTTGTCAGCGTTAAAAAAATATTAATACTCGCATGATGCCATTTTTTATAAGTAAAATTAAAAAGTGGAAAAGCATTTTCGATTAACCAAAAAATGGTAATACCGCTAACCAGAATCAAACTTCGGTGCGCGGAAGGAATCGTGGAAAAATAAGAAACAATATCATTCATAATTCGATTATTTATTCCAAAGCTAATAATTTTTTATGACTGTCCGCTAAACGGATCATGATTATTTTTTACTATCATAAACAAGGAGATAAAGAGATAATGAGTCAATGTTGTTAAAAATCTTAAAAAAAATACTGAATGTAGTGAATGCCGTTTGATATCTTTATTTAAAAAAACGCTAAACCTCATTGTTAAAACAGAATAAAGCCAGTATCTCTTAGCCTCTTAATCTCATTGTTTAAAAATTATAATGTTTTCTTGGAAAGAAAATTATTTGATTACACGAAATGTCAAATTTATTCTGGGACCTATGGGTTTAGCGGTTTTAGGGATTTGATGTTTCCAGAAATGCTGCGTCATTCCTTTCATTAACAATAAACTGCCGTGTTCCAACAGAATACTTTTTTTTTGGTCTTTATCGGAATTATGCTTCAACTGGAAAGTACGCTCGGCACCAAAACTAATTGAAGCAATTATCGGGTTTGTTCCTAATTCTTTTTCGTTATCTGCATGCCAGCCATTACTGTCTTTTCCGTCGCGATACTTATTGAGTAAAACAGTGGTGAAAATAGTATCAGAGACATGTTCTACTTGTGATTTTATCTTTTGCAAAAGTGAATTCCAAGGGTGCGGTTGCATTTTTATATTCGAATAGGAGTACGGTTTTCCTTCATTGCCAAATAACGCTGTTAATCGGGGTTGCGGATGTTTCTTTCCGTAAACGGTAATCTCATCCTGTTGCCAAGGAATTTCATTGATCAACTCCGCATAAATCGAGTTGGCTTCTTCTTTGTTGAAAAAATTAGGATAGTAAATGACCTCTGCGTCAGGCAAATTAAGGAAAACTGGGTCAGTGTCGAATAGCGATTTCAATTTTTTAGGTATAAAGATAAGCCCAGTAAATCAACCCTAATTGTAAAGGCATTCGCAATAGCAAAGCCCATTTCGGCATACCCATTCTCGCTTTTTCGTTGAAATACATGTAGAGATGTGCTGGAAAAATAGCAATTAACAAGGCGATAACTCCCCATGCAGCATAACTGGAAAGTAACGGAATACAGAGTGTAATACCTAAAATTATTTCAGTTAATCCGCTTATGGAATTCAAAAGTTTTGGATTTGGAAAATAAGAAGGAATGATTTTAAGATACAGTCTTGGATTTCTGAAATGGTTTAATCCTGCGATAAAGTAAATAAATGCCATTGCATATAAATGCCAAGGTAAATTCATCATATAGTTTTGTTACGAATTTAGAAAAAAATCATTGTACTTGGTTATTTTATTTAAAATAGGAATTATGATTTCTTCTTGAAGTTCACATTCATAATTATAATGGCCAAAATAATTAAGACTATTCCAAACCATTGTACTGTATTTACATTTTCGTTTAGAAGAAAATAAGCCATCATAACAGACACAGGAAGTTCCAGCGCAGAGACAATACTTCCCAATCCAATTCCGGTTAACGGAAAACCGGCGTTAAATAGCAAAGGAGGAATAACAGTTCCAAAAAGTGCCAAAACGATTCCCCATTTCATAAAAATCTCAAAATTGAAAGGGGTAGTTTGTGTTGCAATCGCAAATCCAAATATAATTACGGCTCCACCCAATAGCATATACAAACTGCGTTGCGCTGAGGAAACGTGAGTTGCCACACGATTAGCGGTAAACATTGTGGTGGTAAAGGAAGCTGCTGCCAAAAGCCCTAAAACAATACCGTGCCAGTCTAATTCTATTTTACTCTGAATAAGATTCGTAGCAAGTGCTGTTCCAATTAATACGATAGCAACTGATATAATTTTTTGAGTTGAAGGTCTTTTCTTTTCTAAAATCATTTCGAATAAAACGCCCATCCAAACGGTTTGCATCAATAAAACAATAGCAATGGAAACGGGAATGTATTTTACGGCCAAATAATAAAAAATACTCGTCATTCCTAAGGAAGTTCCGGCCAGCATTAACTGACCAATGTTTTTCTTGGATGCTTTTACTACCTCGTTTCCTTTTTTCGCTTTTTGAAAGACATTGATAAGCAATAGGCCAAGTAGTCCATATACAAATTGTGCGGTTGTTACTTCGGGTGTGGTAAAACCTTCGCCATAAGCCATCTTTACAAAAGTTGCCAGCATCCCATAACTTGTTGCACCCAGTCCTACTAAGAAAACTCCTTTTAATACGTTATTTTTTGTCATTTTTTAATTTTAAAAAGCGGGCAAAGATAGGTTTTAAGATTTAAGATTTGTCTTTAAAAACAGAAGAATATAAGTTTTAAATAGACGGATTTTTATTTCACTTCTTTCTCTATTAAATCACTCAAATGCAGACGAAGTGCATCAACCGAAATGTTAATTTCCCAAAATGACAGACCCAACGAAATAAGTAAACTCAGTAAACTCAGTCCAAAAAAATAAATGCCAAATAATTGTTGCTCCAGAAATAGCATCATCATGGCAAAAACGGATAAAAATAAACTCAGAACGCCAGCCATTTGCATATAGCGAATAAGTGTCAGACGCAAGTTGAGGTTTTTTATTTCCAGTAAAATCATCTTGTTTTCTTTCTCTTTGTATGTTTTTTTCAATCCCCTGACTATTGTGGCAACGGTCAAAAACCGGTTTGTGTAGGCCAATAAAATTAGCGAGGTAGCCGAGAAAAGCAGGGCGGGAGTTTCAATATGTAAAGTCATTTGCTGTTGAATTAAAATTTATATAAAAAAAAACCATTGTTTCAATTCGTTTTTATGTTGCGGATTGTTAAAAATAGGATTGTCTTAATATTAAAACAAAAGTAAATAACATCCTGCTAATAGGAATATCCCAATCCGGAAATTTTTAAATATGGGAATGGATTATTGGTATGCGTGGTCATTTTGTCAAAATTAGCACTGCTATCGCAAATTAATTTAGTGAATACTAACCATGATTGAAATTATAGGCAGATTTGTATTAAATTTACTATTTGAATTTTAAATCATGCTACAAAAAAGAAGACAACAGGCCAAAAATATATTGAATCATCAGATAAAAGATATAGGAACATTTATGAGCGGTATTTATGCCCTAATAATTGGTTCGGTTCTATTGACTGTAGATTATAATATTTATTTTGGATTAAATTTAAATATCAATGAAGTTGAAATTTACAGTAGGCTGATTTCTGTTACCAATGTTTTAATTTCCATTCTTATCGGAATTTCGCTAACTACTTTTTCGGTGATTTTTGTGGTTATGCAATTGGCATCTTCTCAGTTTTCGCCAAGAATTTTAAGACATTTTTTGTCAAATGATATTAAAATGCAAAAATTTATCGGATTATTTGTGGGTACTATTTCCTTGTGCGTTTTACCTCAGTTAGCATCCGTTTTTTTTTATAAAACTCCTTTTCTTTTGACACTTTCTGTGGGCTCTCTTCTTGCATTTTATTGTTTGACATGGTCTTATCCTACTATGATTACCTATTTAAGTGTAAATATGAATGTCTCCAGTATAACGAATCGAATAAAAACGGAAATGATTGGAGAAATCAATGTGTTGTATCAAGAAAATTGGAGTATTGGAAAAAAATTACTTTATAAAAGGTCAAAAATAAACCCAGATAAATTTCAGATAAAGATTGTAAGTCCATTTGAAACGGGCTATCTGGATAGTGTTAATTATAAAAAACTAGAAAGATTAAGCGCATATATTCTTAATTCTGATGTGGGGCTGCAATTTGAAAATGCCTATCAAAAACCTATTGTAGGGGAGTTTATTATGAAAGACACCACCACGCTCTTAGTATTAGTTTTTAGTGAAGAAATTAAACCCAGTCAGGTCATTAGTTTAAAAAAAGAAGTCGGAGTGATTGTTAGAGATGCTTTTAGGGTTGAGCTGTTTAGAAGCCATACTCAAGATGTAAATTTTGGGGTCAGAAAATTGGTTGATATTGCCATAAAAGCCATTTCTCCTGCGGTTAATGACCCAACGACCTGTTTGAATTGTATCGATCAGATAGGGGAAATTGCAAAAGAATTAGCAATAAGAGAATTCCCTTCTACGGATTCCAGAACTTTGGGATCAAAAAAAATTCAAGTAAATGAATTTAATTTTGAAGAATTTATTGACTTTTGTTATGATCAGATTTTTCAATGGGGAAAAGAGGATCCAACTGTGGTAAAAAGGATTATTAGATCAATCCGGATTATTTTACCGTTAGTTGAAAATCCTTTCAATTTAAAGATCTTGATACAACAAGTAGAGGAAATGGATTTGCTTGAGATTTATAACTTGTCGAATTACAAAAATGGAAAGCTGAAGATATCAAAAGAAAAATTAGTTACTGTAGAGATAGAATTATCCAAATTTAGACAAAAAGCAAAACTACAAATTAAAGTACTGGAGTTAAAAGGAGTACTTGATCATTATGAAGCGAATCATTATTCGGACAATTTAGAAATTACAAATGCGGAAATCGCGGCCATTAAATATCTAACAGCCTACAAAATTTTTGATGAATCCGTTTATGAAAATGGAAATGAATTAACATAAAAAAAACAAGGCCGCAGTATCAATTTGGAAAGTCTTCTTCTTGCAAGCTTCTATTTGTTCTTTATATGTTAATCGCATTATTGTTTAATCCAATTAAATTTTTCCTCGATAATTCTTGTTTTTTCTTCTTGAATAAATTTTAAATATGCGTTGGCTACAGGTGAAAATTTCTTGCCTTTCAGCCAGATTAAATTCCAGTTGGATTGAATTGGTAAGCCCTTTACCGGAATGATTTGTAAATCGCCGTTATTGAGTTCGTTTTTTATCCCAATCAGTGGCATAATAGAACATCCAAGGCCAGCCAGTACTGCTTGTTTTACGGCTTCGTTTCCGGTTAGCACCATTTTTTTTTGAACAGTTAGTTGATTGTTCTCTATAAATTTTTCTATCACATATCTTGTTCCAGAGCCTTGCTCGCGATAGATTATTGGTAAGGTTTCAATAATTTTTTTATCCTGAATTCCACTCTCTATTTTTTGATCAATGTTAGCAACTAGGAAAAGTGCATTAGGCATAAGTTCTACTTTTTCTATTTGGATGGTTTCTGGTAAAACGGAAACTAACGAAAAATCTACTTCATTTTTTTCTAAATTTTTCAAGACTTTAGTTTTATTGGTGACATCAAGGCTTAATTCGACACCTTCATTTTGTTTTAGAAAATCAGTTAAAAAATAAGGGATGACATATTTACCAGTTGACACCACGGAAATTTTCAGCCGTCCCGATAGTCGTCCTTTGAATGCCATCGTTCTATAATTGATAGCATGTACTTCGTTTAGAATTTTTTCAGCCGCTATAGCAATTTCTTTTCCAAAATCGGTCACATATAGTTTTCTTCCGATAACTTCTGTAAGCGGGACATCAAATTGCTCTTGAAAATTTTTTAATTGGATGGATACAGCAGGTTGTGTAAGGTGCAATTCCATAGCCGCCTTAGTGATGCTCTTGTTTTGGGTTATTTTTAAAAAAACCTGTAGTTGGTGGAGGGTATAGTTCATAAATAATTTTTATGTAAAGTATAACAAAGATAAATAAAAATTTATGTTTTTGCCGTTTTATCTTTGTAAAAAATAAATAAATAAAAAATGATGCAAAGAATAACAATAGCAAAAGGCGACGGTAAAGGTCCTGAAATAGTGGATGCTACTCTAAAAAACAGTAAAGTAGTAGGTACACTAACAAATTTAAATGAAGTTGACGCAGATGAAAAAATTAGTTTACTCGTTGGGGCGATTTGGCTAATTTGTGGGATAGTATTTACCGTCTTGGAACCTAATAATATCTTTTTCACCTTGTTTTTAGGTCTAGGAATATTTTTCAGTGTGTACGCACTAACGAAAACTCAAAAATTTTAATAAAAGTGCTATGGAAAAAGAATATCAATTTAAGCTAATTGAAGGTCAGTTTGCACCATCAGAAGCGGGTAAGGTGCTGTTTTCTTTAATAAACAGTAAGATCAACTATCATAATTTGGAAATATTTAGTAATCAAATTCGGTTTGATGAGGAGAATCCACATTCAAAAATAAGAATTAAGACTCTTTCAGATGCTGCTGAATATATTAAAGAACTCATCAAAGAAGGTTCTTTAAAGGATATGGATCTAAAAATCGACGGTGTAATTCAAATTGTACTCCTACCAAAAGTCAAAACAGAATTAGATGTTTAAAGACAGGAAATTGCTTATTGCAACTAAACATCACAAAGAGCAGGTGATTGCTCCAATTTTTGAAAAAGGTTTAGGTGTTCACTGTTTTGTGCCTGATAATTATGATTCGGATATTTTTGGTACTTTTTCAGGAGAAGTGGAGCGAAAAAACACGGCAGTGGAAACTGTCAGGGCTAAATGTTTGGCAGCAATGGAGGAATTTGATTGCGATCTGGGTATAGCCAGCGAAGGTTCCTTTGGGTCACATCCTTCTATTTTTTTTGCGCAGGCCGATGATGAGTTTTTAATTTTCATCGATAAAAAAAACGACTTAGAAATCATTGCCAGAGAACTCAGTTTGGAGACTAATTTTTATGGAGCAGCAATCAGTACCAAAGAAATGCTTATTGATTTTGCCGGTAGAGTTCAATTCCCGTCACACGCCATAATTTTGAGAAGCAAGCCGGACGACCTTACTGCTATAATTAAAGGGATTACCACAACGAGCCATTTGGAGGAATCTTTCGAACACTTAAGGAGCGTTTATGGGAGTGTTTATGCTGAAACCGATATGCGTGCGCTGTATAATCCCACCCGGATGGGCGTGATAAAAATAGCGGCAAAAAAACTATTGGAAACGATAAAAACAACTTGTCCAAGCTGTAAAACACCTGGTTTTTGTGTTACAGATGTGGTACAGGGCTTGCCTTGTTCGTGGTGTTCAGCGCCCACTCGTTCTACATTGAGTTTTATTTATAGCTGCAAGAAGTGCTCTTTTAGTGCAGAAAAAATGCATCCACATCAAAAAATAACCGAAGAACCAGGATTTTGTGATTTTTGTAACCCTTAAAATATGAGTATAGTTAGTAATTCGATTCCAAAAGCTGTTGCCCTTTTAAATAAGGATGAGATTATCGGTATTCCTACCGAAACGGTTTATGGTTTAGCCGGTAATATTTACAGTGTAAAAGCCATTCAAAATATTTTTGCAATGAAACAAAGGCCTTCCTTCAATCCTTTAATTGTTCACATTAAGTCGGTAAATGACTTGTCTGAAATAGCAAGAGACATTCCTGAAAAAGCGTTGTTGCTGGCAGCTGCTTTTTGGCCCGGACCTTTAACTTTAGTATTAAAAAAACAACCTTGTATTTCAGATCTAGTCACTGGAGGCAAAGACACTGTAGCGGTCAGAGTTCCGAATCACACATTGACCTTAGCCCTATTGGATCAGTTAGCCTATCCTTTAGCGGCTCCAAGTGCTAATCCTTTTGGTTGTATCAGCCCTACTATGGCAGCACATGTAGCGCGCTATTTTGAAGAGGTGTTACCAATGGTCTTGGATGGGGGAGCTTGTCATAGGGGAATAGAATCCACCATCATAGGATTTGAAAATGGAGAGCCTGTTCTATATCGTTTGGGTTCTTTGGCTACAGAGGATATTGAAGCAATTGTAGGGTCGGTAAAAATGATTACACATGATGATCTCGCTCCAGCGGCACCTGGGATGTTTTCCAGACATTATGCACCCTTGACTACGACTTTTTTGACAACTGATGTTAAGGAGAAGCTGAAGACGTTTCCGTATCAAAAAATAGGAGTTATAGTATTCCAAAAAGGGATTGATGATCCAAAAATTGTGCAACAGGAAATTTTATCTTCAACAGGAAATTTAGCAGAAGCAGCTTCGCAATTGTATGCTGCTTTGCATCGATTGGATAACTGCCATCTTGACTGCATTATAGCAGAACGATTTCCAGATGTTGGCTTAGGCAAAACAATAAACGATCGTTTAAAAAGAGCCACAAAAAAATAAAATATGGATATTATTATAAGAAATGCAACTGTAGTTAACGAAGGTCAAATACGTGTTTTAGATGTGTTAATATCAGCAGAAAGAATTGAAAAGATAGCTCCATCGATTGTCGTAAATCCAGCTAAAAAAATCATCGAAATTGACGCAACTGGACTTTATCTGTTACCCGGTGTGATTGATGATCAAGTTCATTTTAGAGATCCTGGACTGACCCATAAAGGCACCCTTTTTACGGAATCTGTGGCAGCTGTGGCTGGTGGCATCACCTCCTTTATGGATATGCCCAACACGATTCCCAACACGCTGACTCAAGACTTATTAGAAGAAAAATACACGATGGCGGCTGAGAAATCAATTGCTAATTATTCGTTTTTTATGGGTATTTCAAAAAATAACTTGGAAGAAGCTTTAAAAACAAATACCGAAAATGTATGTGGAATTACGGATGATGGGCTTTATTTTAATAATGATGAGGGGATTTTAGCCAATTATCCGGAATTTTTGGAGCAACTTTTTTCAAGAACCGACACCTTGGTAGCTTTGCACAGCGAAGATGATTCACTGATAAAAAAGAACACGGAGGATTATAAACGTCTCTATGGAGCTGAAATTCCTTTTTTTTATCATTCTCTAATTCGTGATGAGGAAGTTTGCCTAAAAGCTACCAAGAGAGTAATTTCTATTGCTGAAAAATACCATACTCGTTTACATTTATTTCACATTTCAACTTTGGCGGAAGCCAAATTATTCGATAATAAAATGCCAATTAGAGAAAAGCGAATCACAGCTGAAGCTTGTGTGCATCATCTTTGGTTTTCAGACGCCGATTATAATACGTTGGGTTCCAAGATTAAATGGAATCCCTCCATTAAAACAGAGCAAGATAGAAAAGGTTTAATGCAGTACCTACTAAATAATTCAATAGATATTATTGCTACGGATCATGCTCCTCATACAGTAGAGGAAAAATCAGGGAATTATTTTCAGGCACATTCAGGCGGACCTTTAGTGCAGCATGCTCTTTTAGCAATGTTAGAATTATTTCATCGCGGGGAGATTCCTTTGGAGAAAGTAGTGGAAAAAATGAGCCATAATGTAGCCGAAATATATAGAATAAAAGAACGAGGCTATATACGGGAGGGATATTTTGCCGATTTAGTTTTAGTTGATTTAAATAAGCAACAGGAAGTAACTGCAAATTCTATTTTATACAAATGCAAGTGGTCTCCTTTTTTAGGACAGGTTTTTACAAGCAGTATCAATTCTACTTTTGTTAATGGAAATTTAGTGTATGATAATGGACTTGTAAAGACGCATGTTAAAGGAAAAAGATTACGATTTGAAAAGATAAGATAATCAAAAACAAGTAACATAATTTTTAAAAACTATAAAATATGAATTTCAGTTTATTATTAGATAATTTAACCAATCCAGCCTTGCTGTTTTTTGTTTTGGGAATTATAGCCGTCTATGTCAAAAGTGACTTGGAAATTCCAGAGAACACTTCCAAATTTATATCGCTATATCTTCTTTTTTCCATTGGTTTTAAAGGCGGACAGGAATTGGCCCACAGTCATTTTACTTTGGACATACTTTGGTCTATTATCTTTGGGGTCTTAATTGCGGTATTAATTCCATTGTATACTTTTTTTATCTTAAAGAAAAAGTACAGTATTGAGAATTCGGGTGCTATAGCTGCGGCTTATGGATCCGTGAGTGCTGTAACTTTTGTAACCGCTATTTCTTTTTTAGAAATTCAAAACTACACCTTTAGCGGACACATGGTTGCCGTAATGGCGCTGATGGAGGCTCCGGCAATTATCATAGGTGTTATCTTAATCCGATTGTTTAGTAAAGAAGAAGTTCAAAAAACTAAAATGAGAACTATTATTAAACATTCTTTTACCAATGGAAGTGTATTATTGATCTTGGGAAGTTTAGTGATTGGATTTTTGGCCAGTGAGCAACAGGCGTTAGGCATTAAGCCTTTTACAACGGATATTTTCAAAGGGTTCTTGGCTTTGTTTTTATTGGATATGGGAATTGTAAGTGGCCGAAAACTAAATGATTTTTTTAAAAGCGGTTGGTTTAGCATCTTTTTTGCGATTGTTTTTCCTCTGATCAATGGATGTATCGTCGCTTTTTTAAGTCAATTCGTAACAGAAGACGTTGGGAATCGTTTTATTTTTGCAGTCCTATCGGCAAGCGCTTCTTACATTGCAGTTCCGGCAGCGATGAAAATAGCCGTTCCAAAGGCGAATCCAGGGATTTTTTTGCCAATGGCTTTGGCGGTAACTTTTCCTTTTAATATTACTTTTGGGATGCCCATTTATTTTTCAATTGTATCGTATCACTTCTAATTTTTATCAGATGTGGGGAATGCTTATTAATTTCAAATGAAGTATTATAATAATTGATTTGATAAGAATATAAATTAACATAAAAAACCTGCAAGTTTGAGCTTGCAGGTTTAGTATTAAAATTATCGAGTTACTTACTTAAATACCAATAGTAAGTCTAATAAACTCAAAGTTTGTTGTAGTTTTTAACGACTGTGAATACTTTAGAGTAGCATTAAAAAAATGAAACATTTGCATTTTAAACAAAAACACACCCCTAACCCCTCTAAAGAGGGGAATTCTCCCCCGTTAACATTTAACTTTTAATTGTTTATTAAGTAAATAAGTCGATAAAATTAAATTATCTGAAAAATCTTATTTAATCATTTCAAAACTTCTCTTCACAAAAGCGGTTAACGCTTCTCCCTTTAATAAGTTTTGTGATAATTTAGCTAAGTCTAAGGCTTGTTTTACTAGGCTTTCCTGAGCAGATTTGTCTTTATTATTTAGGATACTTGTTGCCAATTCAGAATTAGTATTCACCACTAAATTATACATTTCAGGCATATTTCCCATTCCGAACATTCCGCCACCACCTGACTGACTCATTTCCTTCATTCTACGCATAAATTCCGGTTGCGTGATAATAAAAGGTGATGCATTACTGTCTAAAGCTTCCAGTTGTATAGAATAGGTTTGTTTAGGAACGATAGCTTCTAAGACAGTTTTTAAGTTTGTTTGTTCTTCTTCCGATAATTTAGAAATCGTAGTTTCCTCTTTCTTGATTAAATTATCAATGTGATCAGAGTCAACACGTACAAAAGTCATATTACTGTTGTCTCCTTCAATTTTTTGAATTAAATGAGAGATAATTGGAGAATCAAGTAACAAAACTTCATATCCTTTGTCTTTCGCAATTTCGATATAAGAGTGCTGTGCATCTTTATTTCCGGCATATAAAACAACTAATTTTCCGTCTTTGTCCGTTTGATTAGCCGCAAGATTTTCTTTTAATTCTTCGAGCGTGTAGAACTTACCATCAACTGTTGGGTATAAAACAAAGGCACCTGCTTTTTCATAGAATTTATCTTCGGAAAGCATTCCGTACTCTAAAACGATTTTGATATCGTTCCATTTTTGTTCAAAATCTGCGCGATTTTCAGTGAACAATGATTTTAATTTATCGGCAACTTTACGAGTGATGTAATTTGATATTTTCTTAACCGCAGCATCTGCTTGTAATCCGGAACGAGAAACGTTCAATGGAATATCCGGGGAGTCGATAACTCCTTTCAGCATCGTTAAAAATTCAGGTACAATTCCTTCCACATTATCTGTTACATAAACCTGATTTTGGTATAATTGGATTTTGTCTTTTTGAATTTGTAAATCAGAACCTAATTTAGGGAAATACAAAATACCGGTTAAGTTGAACGGATAATCTACATTTAAATGAATGTGGAATAAAGGTTCTTCAAATTGCATTGGATATACTTCTCTGTAGAAATTTTTATAATCTTCATCTGATAATTCTGTTGGCTGTTTCGTCCAAGCCGGATTTGGATTGTTGATGATATTATCTACTTCAACTTCAGTAAAAATTTTGTCTTTATCTTCTGCAGCAACTTCTTCGCCCTTTTTTTGTTCAATTTTCTCCGTTTTGGTTCCAAATTTAATTGGAATAGGCATGAACTTATTGTACTTATTAAGGAGCTGATTGATTTTAGAATCTTCTAAAAATTCCAAAGAATCTTCGGCAATATGCAAGATGATTTCTGTACCTCGAGTGGTTTTGTCAGCAGGTTCTAAGGTAAACTCAGGACTTCCGTCACAAGTCCAATGCGCAGCTGGCTCGTCTTTATAAGATTTAGTGATGATTTCCACTTTTTCAGCAACCATAAAAGCCGAATAGAAGCCAAGACCAAAATGACCTATAATTCCAGAATCTTTGGCAGAATCCTTGTATTTGTCAAGAAACTCTTCAGCACCAGAGAAAGCGACTTGGTTGATGTATTTTTCAACTTCATCAGCAGTCATTCCTAAACCTTGGTCGATAATGTGTAATTTTTTCCCTTCTTTATCAATTTTGATCTCGATAATAGGATTGCCATATTCTACTTTGGCTTCACCAATGCTTGTAAGGTGCTTCAGTTTTAAAGTTGCATCTGTCCCGTTCGAAATCAATTCACGCAAGAAAATTTCGTGATCGCTATATAAGAATTTCTTGATTAAGGGAAAGATGTTTTCTACCGAAACATTAATTTTACCTGTTGTCATATTTTGAATTTTTAAGTTTTAATTTGAAACTAATTAGTCAAATAGAATACCAAATTATATTGATGTGACAAATTGGCGGAACAGTTAATTATGATATAAAATGATTTAATTTTGAAACTATTTTGTTTTTTATCTTTTGTATCTTTGTCCTTAATATTAATATCAAATGTTTAAAAAATGAAAAAAATTATTTTATTATGTGCATTGTCTGTTTTAATGTTCGCTTGTAAATCAACATCAGCAACTAGCACAAATATCGATACGAAAGCACAAGTTGCTATGAAAGGAAATTGGGTAATCAGTTCAGTTAGCTATCCTGGTTCTCAATATGTAAAAGTGAATTCATTTCAAATTGCTGATTCAGATTGTTTTGTAGGAAGTACTTGGAAGTTTGTTTCAAACAATAATAAAGGGAGCATGGCTTTGACAAAAGCAAGTTGTACTTCATTTAGTTCGCCAATCACATGGTTTGTAAATAAGGACAAACAATTTGTGTTGAAAGTTCTAAATGCAGGTATAAAAGCTAAAAAAGTTAAAGAGGGATACATCCTTATGTTAGCGAACCAAACTGCAACGTCATTCCAATTGGTTGATAAAATAGACGTAGCTGGTAAAATGACTGATGTAGTTTACCAATTTCAAAAAAACTAATTAATTAAAAAGACAAATATGAAAAAGATTTCAATAGTTGCATTAGCAACACTAATGATTATGGGTTCAATGTTTACAAGTTGTGAAGCATTAAAAAACACGAATAACGCACAAAAAGGAGCTGGAATAGGAGCTGTTGGTGGTGCGGTAATAGGAGGAATTTTAGGAAATAACCTTGGAAAAGGTGGAAAAGGCGCACTTGGTGCTGTTTTAGGTGGTGTTGTTGGTGGAGTGGCCGGTAGTGTTATTGGTAATAAAATGGACAAACAAGCAAGAGAAATCGATGCTGCACTTCCAGGAGCTGAAGTAGTTCGTGTAGGAGAAGGGATTAAATTAGTTTTGAATGAAAATGCAGTGCGTTTTGATACAAATAAATCTACATTGACTGCTACTGCAAAAGCTAATTTAGATAAATTAGTTCCAGTTTTTAAAGAATATCCTGATACTGATATCATTATTTACGGATATACTGATAATACAGGTACTGCAGCTTACAATTTAAAACTTTCTGCTTCGAGAGCGGCATCAGTTAGAAGTTATTTAGCTAGCAAAGGAGTTTCTTCGGCTAGATTTCAAACAACTGGTTTAGGAATTGCTGACCCAATTGCATCAAATGAAACTGTAGATGGTAGAAGTCAAAACCGTCGTGTTGAGTTTGCTATTACTGCAAATGAAAAAATGATTAAAGAAGCAAAAGCGGAAGTGAAAAACTAACGTTAAAATATACTAAAAAGAAAAGCTGTTTCGTAATGAAACAGCTTTTTTTTTGGCTTTTTATTTAAATTAAACAGTGTAAATTTGCGCTCTTAAATCACAATGATGCTTGAAATTAAAAACATTTCTTTTACTTATATTGAAAGTCCGGTTATTAAGAATGTTAGTTTTACGATTGGCAAAGGGCAAAATATAGCTGTTATTGGCGAAAGCGGCTGCGGTAAAAGTACGTTGCTAAAACTCATTTATGGTTTATACGATCTGGATCAAGGAGTCATTTTGTATAACGAAAAACCAATTCTGGGACCTAAGCACAATCTTGTTCCGGGTGAGGATTACATAAAATATTTAGCGCAGGATTTTGACCTGATGCCTTATACAACCGTTGAAGAAAATGTAGGTAAGTTTTTGTCGAATTCGAATATCAGCGCAAAACAAGAAAGAGTTCACGAGCTATTAGAAATGGTAGAAATGACCGAGTTTGCAAAAGTAAAAGCAAAATTCCTTAGCGGAGGTCAACAGCAGCGAGTGGCATTGGCAAGAGTTTTAGCGGTAGAACCGGAAATAATTTTGTTAGACGAACCTTTTAGCCAAATAGATACTTTCAGGAAAAACTCTTTACGTCGAAATTTGTTCCGATACCTGAAAGAAAAAGGAGTTACCTGTATTATTGCTACGCATGATAGTACTGATGCTTTATCATTTTCTGATGAAACTATTGTAATGAAAAACGGAAATGTGATTGCGAAAGGAGACTCAAAAACCTTGTATGAAAATCCAACGAATAAATATGTTGCTTCCCTTTTTGGAGAAGTAAATGAGTTGAAATTATCGCAACTAATAGAACTCGAGGAAGACCAGGACGAAGTTCTTTTATTATATCCGCATCAGTTAAAAGTGGTAGATAACGGAATGATGAAAGCGGTGGTAAAGCAGTCCTATTTTAAAGGAAGTCATTATTTAATTAAAGCGGCATTTGAAAGAAGAGCAATTTTCTTTGAACATGATTCAGAATTAGAGTACAATCAAGAAGTGACTTTGATCTTAGCTTAAGAAGCAGTGTTCAGTACTCAGTGTTCAGTGATCAGTGTTCAGTGATCAGTGTTCAGTGTTCAGTGATCAGTGTTCAGTGTTCAGTGTTCGGTGTTCAGTGTTCAGTGTTCAGTGTTCAGTGATCAGTGATCAGTGTTCAGTAATCAGTAATCAGTGCTCAGTGTTCAGGAAAAAGAAAAACCCCAAAATTTTATAGATTTTGGGGTTTTTCTTTTTAAAGGAAAAGTTTTTTACAGACTTTTAGCAGTTTTTGTTTTCTCTGTTTTTACTTCGTCATTATTTTTTAAATACTTTTCTAAGAATTGATCTTGTTCCCAAAGTAAATGCAAAATATTTTCTTTTGCCACATAACTATGCGCTTCTTTTGGTAAAATTACCATTCTGGCTGGAGCACCTAATCCTTTCAAAGCTTGGAAATAACGCTCGGTTTGTAAGGTAAAAGTTCCGGGATTATTATCGGCTTCACCGTGAACTAAAAGCATTGGAGTTTTCATTTTATCCGCATTCATAAATGGTGACATTGTGTTGTATACTTCTGGAATTTCCCAGTAGTTACGCTGCTCGCTTTGGAATCCAAACGGAGTTAAGGTTCTGTTATACGCACCGCTTCTTGCAATACCACAAGCAAAAAGGTTAGAATGCGTCAATAAATTAGCAACCATAAAAGCACCATATGAATGCCCACCTACGGCCACTTTTTTCTTGTTGATATAACCTAAAGCATCCACTGCATTTATTGCTGCTTCCGCATTGTCGACTAATTGCGACATAAAATTATCATTTGGTTCTGTTGTTCCTTCCCCGATAATTGGGAAAGAAGCATCATCAAGTACCACATAACCTTTGGTTACCCAATAGACAAAAGATCCATAATAAGGAAAGGTGAACTCATTTGGATTTTGATTGCTTTGTCCTGCTGATTTTTTGTCTTTATATTCTGCCGGATAAGCCCAGATCAATAGAGGCAATTTTTCTTTTTTTACTTTATTGTAGCCTTCTGGCAAATACAAAGTTCCTGATAATTCCACACCATCTTTTCGTTGGTATTTAATTACTTCTTTACTCACGTTTTTGATGCTTTCAAACGGATTTTTAAAAGTGGTGATTGGTGTTAAACTATTTTTTTGTTTAATGTTTCGAAAGTAATAGTTTGGATAATCATTTTTAGATTGGATTTGAACTAATATGTCTCCTTTTTTGAAATCTTCAATCTCCAATAAATCTTCTTTTTTGTCCTTATAGGTTGAGGTATATAGACGTTTTGGCTGTAATGTTTTTAGATTGAATTCATCAATAAAAGGGAATTGTCCGTCTTTTGTAAATCCATTTCCAATACGATATGCATTATCATTTTCGATAGCCAATACATATTTATTGTATTGGTTTTTTCTGGTTTCAAAATTACCTGGGTCAGAATAAATATCCTGTGAATTTCTATCCGAAATTACTATTAGTTTTTGGTTTAAATCGGATGGATTTATCAAATACGTTTTGGTATTACGAGTATCATACCATTCATCTGAAACTATGGCAACTGCATCATTTCCCCAGATTATTCCACTATAACGTTGTGGTGTTTTTACCAATGAGGTTGCTGCACCATCAAATGGAGCATTCCAAAGAAAAACTTCATCTCTAAAATCAACTTTGTTGGCTTGGTCACCTTCATCTAAAGCAACAACATACGATAAGGTTGCTGGCTTGTCATTTCTCCAGCTCATTTCTCTTTTTCCTTTGCGAACTGCCATAAAACCTTTTGCCATAATTTCGTTAAGCGGTACTTCATTGACTGTTTTTATTTCAGTACCATTTGTGTCATAAACTACTGATTTTAATGGAAAACGACTCAACGGAACAATATAAGAAAATGGTTTTTGAATGGTGGTCAGCATTAAAAAATTACCGTCTGGAGAGAAGCTTTCTCCCGCATACATATCGGCCGTTTTGAATAAAGTTGCTGTTCCGTTAATATTTACTTTGTACAATTCAGAAGTAATGATGTTTTCAAAATTGATTTCGTCATTTTTATTTTTCAACATATCAGGATAGGTTCTGTTTTGTGATTTTGAACCGTTCGCATTTGAAATAATCGGACCTGTTGGCAAATCTTTTTTGGCATCCAATAACGCGGCTCTGTTTTTTGGCAGCATTTTTACCAGGATAGTTTCGTTGTTATTGAACCAACTGAATGGATTACCAAGATTGGCGTTTACTGTGGCTTCGGTTAATTTTGTAGCTTTTGCAGCAGCAACATCTAATACCCAAAGCTGCACTCCCGTATTTGTAGAATGAGAGAATAGAATTTTCTTGTCATTTGGTGACCAAGAAATATTGCTAATACGAGGATTTTCAGGTAATCCCGAAACTTGTATTTCAGTTTTGTCTTTTATTTTTCGTAATTTAATGTTTGTGATATAGGTAACGGTGCTCGAAATATTGGTTACCGGATTGATTCGCAAACCGCCTAATCGCAATTCTTCCTGATTTAGGTCATCTAAAGTTTTATAGGTATTTCTATAGCTTAAGAGCATGTATTCTTTTTTAGTATCCATGGACACTGAAGGAGCTCTTTCATAATCTGCTAAATCTAAAATGGATTTAGATGGTTTTTGGTAGCTTAAGTTTTCTTGTGCCAATGCGGTTAAGCTTAGGCCAAGAAACAACAAGAAGGTGAGTTTTAATTTCATAGATTTAAATAGTATCAATTATTACAGAGTTATTGTTCTGATTGGTCTTAAATAATTGAATAATGTTACATTGAAAAAGAATTGTTGTACGATTTAGACTTTTTAGCCCCGATGGGAGCGGCATCCTTTTATTATCGTTTTTTAACGAGAATGAAAGATATAGCGTACAGCGGGAAATAGCTTCTAAAAAAAATATAATTGCTTATTACTAAAAAAGTATTAATTTGTGGTCAGATATTTTAAAGAATATTTAAATTTGCATCCTTGATTTTAATAAAATAACAAAATATGTACCATTCTAAAATAGCAGGATTAGGATTTTATGTTCCTTCAAATGTGGTCACTAACGATGATTTGTCAAAAATCATTGATACCAACGATGAATGGATTCAGGAAAGAACAGGGATTCAAGAGAGAAGACACATAATAAGAGGTGAAGATACGACCACTTCGATGGGAGTAAAAGCGGCTGAAATTGCCATTGAGCGTTCCGGAGTTGCAAAAGAGGATATTGATTTTGTAGTTTTTGCTACTTTAAGCCCGGATTATTATTTTCCTGGACCAGGAGTTTTAGTGCAACGTGATTTAGGTTTAAGAACCGTGGGTGCATTAGATGTTAGAAATCAGTGTTCTGGTTTTATATATGCTTTGTCTGTTGCCGATCAATATATTAAAACGGGAATGTATAAAAATGTTTTGATTATTGGTTCTGAAGTGCATTCGACAGGACTGGATATGACTTCTCGTGGTAGAGGCGTTTCTGTCATTTTTGGTGATGGGGCGGGAGCAGCCGTTTTGAGCAGGGAAGAAGATTTGACAAAAGGAATTTTATCTACACACTTGCACTCAGAAGGACAACATGCCGAAGAATTAGCACTAGTTGCTCCAGGAATGGGCGCGCGTTGGGTAACCGATATTATTGCTGATAATGATCCAAATGATGAAAGCTATTACCCACACATGAACGGACAATTTGTGTTTAAAAATGCAGTAGTTCGTTTTGCAGAGGTAATAAATGAAGGCTTGCAAGCGAATAACTTACAAGTTTCTGATATTGATATGTTGATTCCGCATCAGGCGAATTTGAGGATTTCTCAATTTATTCAGAAGAAATTTGGATTGACGGATGACCAAGTTTATAATAATATCCAAAAATACGGGAATACTACCGCCGCTTCTATTCCTATTGCTTTGACTGAAGCTTGGGAACAAGGAAAAATTAAATCAGGAGATACCGTGGTTTTGGCTGCTTTTGGTAGCGGATTCACTTGGGGAAGTGCTATTATAAAATGGTAGTTTATCTTTTTATAAACTAGTTTGCCTTATTTTAAAATGTAAAAAACCCGGAGTTGGCAAACTCCGGGTTTTTTTTGTAACAAACTATTTATAGAAGCCCACCACTACCTTGGGTTTCATTTTTGTCACGTTGTTTTCTTTGAATGGCTTTGTTTTTTCCACTACCAAAACGGTAATTGAATCCTATATATGCTGATTGACTTTCCCAATTGAATTGTCCTTGTTGTCTTTTAGGTTTGCTGCCTTCGAATGCGAAATTCATGCTGTTGAAAATATCGCTGAATCTTGCTGATATGGTTCCGCTGCCTTTTAGAATAGTATAACTGGATCCAAAATCTATTTTCCACATCGGTTGTCTTTCAAATTGTAATCCTAAATCACGTCCTCTGTACATTCCTGATAATTGAAGACGTAAATTTTTGGAAGGTTTAAAGGTGTTACTAATACGAGTATTGAATGTAGTAACATCTACTTCTACAAATTCATTAGCAACAATTCCTTTTGTCTTTTTATTATAGGCGTCAAAACTAATGTTTGCACTCCACCATTTTTTAAAGTCTAAATTTCCTGAAATTTCAAACCCATAAGCATTGTTATCATTGAGGTTAGCGTATGATAAAATTAATTTTGAGGAGTCATTAGGATTTTCGAATAATGTTCTGGTAATTTCATCGTTGATTCTTCTGTAAAATACACCTGAAGTTATTGATCCTATTTTTGTTTTTCTTGTATAATTCAATTCATATGAATTGGTGAACTGAGGGAAAAGTTCCGGATTTCCTTCAGAGTCAATCTGAGGGGTGCTCCATTCTCGTATTGGGTTTACCTGACTAATACTTGGTCTGTCTACACGTCTTGAAAAACTTAAATTGAAGGAGTTTTTATCATTTGGGGAATAATTGATAAATGCTGAAGGATAAAGTGTAAATAAATCGTCTTTAAAAGTTGCATCGGTTTTGTTTACTTTTTTAAATAATGCTTTTGCGTCGTATTTTTCAAATCGACTTCCCGCTTGGGCACTCCATTTCCCCCATTGTTTAGACAGCGTGGCGTAAGCTGAATAAATATTTCTGTCGTAAGAGAAATCCGAATTATAAACATTGTCTTTTAAGAAATTATTGCGGGTATTTTCAATTCTGCTTTCTAATCCCAATTCTAGTTTGGCTGTTTCTGATAAAGGATTCGTATAATCTAAGTTGATTAAGGTGTTGTTTCCTATATTAGTAATATAATTTGTCGCAGGAGTACTGAAGACCCCATTTTCCTTGTTATTGTCTTTACTGTAATTTACCTCAAGTTCGATATTGTGGCCTTCTTTTTTGAATTGTTTTTTGTAATCAACATTGTAAGTCTGTGTATAATTATTGTTTTTGTTATTAAACAATTGAGTTATATCTGTTTTTGAAGGATCAAGGAAATCAACGGCAGTTACTGAGGCTCCTTGTCCATTGTACTTGTTGTGCGTAGAGTAAAATGAAATAGTATTTTTATCATTCAAATAAAAGTCAAAACCTACTTTGGCTAAATGGGAAGTATTATTATCTACGAAAGTAAATTTTTGAAAATCCTCTTCACCTGGTTCCAAAGTTTTTATGAATCCACGATTGGATTGTTTACCCGTATTCAGACCATAATTTCCATATAAATTGAACTTTCCAGTACGATAGTTCATGTCGAAAGAAGAGTTTAATTTTGGAGTTTTACCAAAAGTTACTCCGTTATTTACACTTCCATTAAAACCAATTTTACTGTTTTTATTCAGTACAATATTAATGATTCCGCTCATTCCTTCCGGATTGTATTTAGCAGAAGGGTTCGTAATTAATTCAATTTGTTTAATTGAAGCCGATGGAATTTGTTGTAATATTTGTGAAGCTTCAATTGTAGTAGGTTTTCCATCTATTAATATTCTCACATTTGAATTTCCACGCAACGATATAGCATTAGTTTGTGGATCAACACTTACGGATGGAATGTTATTCATGATTTCTCCGGCAGTTGCTCCAGCGGAAATCAAATCTTTACCTACGTTGATAATCTTTCTATCTATTTTTTGTACAATGGTTGATTTTTCACTTACTACTTCAACCCCTTTCAGTTCAATTGCATCTTCTTCTAAAGGTATGGTGTTTAGGTTAACAATTTTGCTTTCGGTCGTTAGTGAAATTGCTTTAGAAACCGTTTTGTATCCAATGAATTGTATTTCTACAGTATAATTTTTTAGGGCCAAATTTTTTATTACGAAGGTTCCATTGTCAGCAGTTATTCCACCGGTAACTACTTTATTTACTTCTTTTACCACAATGTTTACGTACGATAGCGGTTGGTTCGTTTTCTTGTCAATTACTTTACCGGAGATACTTCCGGAGTTCTCCAGAAGTGTTGGTTTGACCGAGTTTTGCGCTTGCATCGAAACCATCGTTCCGAATAAGCAGACTAAGATTAATTTGAGATTCATGATTGTTGTTTTTGATTTAAATTGATTGATGATATTTAATATTTTTAAAAGTTACCTAATAGACTCTTTAATGGATATATTGTTACAAGTATTTCTGAAATAAATAACGGAACTGTATTCAGTAATTAGAATAATACGATATTTTGGGAAGGAAATTATATTGTTTTCCAATTTTCAAATCGATGTAATATGACTATATTTGCAACCTTAAAATAAACACATAAAATGACATTATCACAAATTCTTACGCCCTCGATTGAAAAAGCGGTTCAAGCCTTATTTGGCATTGCTATTGACAAAGTAGAATTTCAAACTACTCGGAAAGAATTTGAAGGAGATATCACTGTGGTTATTTTTCCTTTATTGAAGGTTGTAAAAAGTAATCCGGTAGAATTAGGAAATAAAATCGGGAATTATTTAGTAGAAAATATTGCTGAAGTAAGTCGTTTTAATGTCGTTTCAGGTTTTTTAAATATTGTTATTTCAGACCAGTATTATATCAATTTCTTTAATGAAATTAAGGATGATGCCAAATATGGTTTTGTTACTCCATCCCGAAGCGTCGGGACTGAAGATAAAGCGGTGATGGTTGAATATTCTTCACCAAACACTAACAAGCCATTGCATTTAGGTCACGTTCGTAATAATCTTTTGGGTTATTCCGTTGCGGAAATTATTAAAGCTTCTGGAAAAAAAGTATACAAAACCCAAATCATAAACGATCGAGGAATTCATATTTGCAAATCAATGCTAGCTTGGCAGAAATTTGGAAACGGACAAACTCCAGAAAGCACAGGTTTAAAAGGCGATAAATTAGTAGGAAATTATTATGTGGCTTTTGATAAAGCTTATAAAGCAGAGATTGCTCAATTGATGAGCGAGGGCAAAACAGAAGAAGAGTCCAAAAAACAAGCACCGATAATTCTGGAAGCTCAAGAAATGTTATTGAAATGGGAAGCTGGTGATGAAGAGGTGATTTCGCTATGGAAAACCATGAATAAATGGGTTTATGATGGTTTTGCCATTACCTATAAAAATCTGGGAGTTGACTTTGATTGCTATTATTACGAAAGCAATACCTATTTATTAGGTAAAGATGTTGTTCAGATTGGTTTAGAAAAAGGAGTATTCGAAAAAGATCCTGATGGTTCTGTTTGGATTGATTTGACTGATGAAGGTTTGGATCGTAAAATCGTGCTTCGTTCCGACGGTACGGCTGTTTATATGACGCAGGATATTGGAACTGCAATACAACGTGTGAAAGATTATCCAGATGTAGGTGGAATGGTGTACACAGTAGGTAACGAACAAGATTATCACTTTAAAGTGTTGTTTTTAATTCTGAAAAAACTCGGTTTTGATTGGTCTAAAAATCTATTTCACTTATCGTACGGAATGGTAGATTTGCCTTCTGGGAAAATGAAAAGTCGCGAAGGAACGGTTGTAGATGCAGATGATTTGATGCAGGAGATGACAGATACAGCACAGAAAATTGCAGAAGATTTAGGGAAATTAGATACTTATTCAGGAGACGAAAAAGCTAAATTATACAATACAATAGGACTAGGAGCTTTGAAATATTATATTTTGAAAGTGGATCCTAAAAAGCGAATCCTTTTTAATCCGGAAGAATCAGTTGATTTTGCTGGAAATACAGGGCCGTTTATTCAATACACCTATGCCAGAATTCAATCTATAATTCGAAAAGCAAATTTTGATTTTTCTAATAAATCAGAAATAGTAACCCTCCATGAAAAGGAAAAAGAATTGTTGAAGCAACTCGAATTATTTCCTGAAGTCATACAAAATGCGGCACACAATCACAGCCCTGCATTGCTGGCAAATTATACGTATGATTTAGTGCGTGAATACAATTCATTCTACCAAGCGGTTCCTATTTTGGGATCAGATGTAGCTAATGAAAAAATATTCAGAGTGCAACTTTCTAAAAAAGTAGCGGATACGATTGCGGCTTCGTTTCGACTATTAGGGATTAATGTGCCGGAAAGAATGTAATAAAACCAAAATAATCAAAGAAAGCGGCTGCAGTTTGGGGGCCGCTTTTTTGTTTAGGTGTAATTCGTAATAATAAAATAGAGCTCTATTTCAATTATTAAACAGTATTAGACCTGATTAAGTGTAGTTCTTTTAAATACTTAATTTTAAACTTAAATTAGGGGTTCGCTCTAAAGAGTAAGTATCAATACTTTCGACAGAATTATTGGTCGTGTTCACACGGTAGTATCGATTAAGAATGTTTTTTTTATTTAAAATATTCAGAATTGAAACGCCTATTTGAAGCTTTTTTTTTGAATTCAAGTCCCAATTTTGTGATGCCGAAAAATTGATTTGAAAATAATCGTTCAACCGCCCGCTATTAGGGTTGTTATAAGTTATTTTAGGGCTATTGGGGTAGTCTGAAACCAAGTTGTTATTCAAAGGAGTTGTTGTGGGTTTGCCAGAATGCCATTTACTTCCTAAAGCTATTTTTAGATTTTTCCACTCGTAGCTTCCTGCCCATGAAAATGTATGTGCAATATCTAAATTATTTGGGAATACATTGGGTTGATATTCCTTGAAAGAGTATTTATTATCACTAAAGTTGTAACTCAACCAAGTATAAAAATGGTTGAA
Organism: Flavobacterium zhoui; assembly: GCF_042787235.1. NCBI lineage: Bacteria > Pseudomonadati > Bacteroidota > Flavobacteriia > Flavobacteriales > Flavobacteriaceae > Flavobacterium > Flavobacterium zhoui. The sequence goes on along the minus strand of NZ_JBHZPY010000004.1, from coordinate 207,569 downwards.
ATTCTTTTGAATCAAAAATTCAGTACCGTAAATAGTATATTCTCCATAGATGTTTGTGAATTCTAATTGATTTTGAAAACCTTGATCACTACTTGTGATTCCTGTTACTTTTTTGTAGAAATTATCTAGGGTAATTAACCATTTTTTATTCTTATAAGTGAAACCCAATGATAGCTGTTGACTTTTTTGAATCGGGATTGTACCGTCATTAGTCAATACCCAACGTTTTTTTTCCAGTCCTAAAAAATCTTGTTGTAAATCAATAATTTGAGACGAGGTTTGGCTTTTCAGCTCCGCTAATATTTCTAAATTTAAAGTGTTAGATAGCTTATGATTAAACTGGATTCTAGGTTCTACTATAAATTTATTAAACTTCTCTAGATAATTTATTCGAATACCTGACTTTAAAAAAGTAGCGTTGTTGAATGAAGTATATTGTGTCTCGAAGATTAAAGCATGATTTTCTTGTACTTCTGTACTTTTTCGATAAAAAGAGGGAAAGTTAGTTTGGTCAATATTTGAGACAATAATTTTATTGTATTGATAGCCATTACTGAAGCTAAAAACAGAATTTAATTTATGCTTATTCTCTACCCTAAAGCCCATATCAAAGACGCCATTTTGTTGATCCAAAACTTGATTACTTTCAATTGACTGATTAGTTGAATTTAATTTATAAGTGGTGCCGTAAAAATTGAACTGAGTTGAATTGTTTTCGTTCCAATTTGTTTTCCAATGTATGCTTCCCCCAAAATTCCGTTGACTTAGATTACTATTTTTTGAAATTGGAGTTTGGGATGCTATTGAGTTTTGAGTAAAAGTCAGCTGATTATTTATTCCAATTAAATCAATTATTAATTCATTTTTATTACCTATTTTCTTTTGAAATTGTGTTGTAAAATCATAAAAATAGAAGTCTTCGCTTGACTTATAATTGACAATATTATTACTGTTTAAATTCGTTACTATAGTATTTTGAAAAACTCGATTATAGTATTTTTTATATGTTGGAGAAGAAATTAGATCGGTAAACGAACGTCTTCCCGATATTTCAATTGAAGAGGTTAAAGAGGTTTTTATTTTGCTGTAAAAGTCAGTACTGATTAAATTACCACCAATATTTGTATTAGAATTCTCTATTTCTTTTGGATGGGTAGAAATGTCAATTACGCTTGAAATACTTTCGCCATAAAAAGCGGAACTACCATTTTTATATATTTTGATGGTATGTGCCAAAGAAGGGTTGAAAGCAGAGATCAACCCGAAAAAATGTCCCGTTTGAAACATTCTAATTCCATTCCAAAGAAATAAATTTTGATCGTGAGTACCCCCTCTAACACTAATATTTGAAATAGTTTCGTCTGGACTATTAATGCCAGGAATTTGTTGAATAGTTTGTAATATGTCTGGTTCAATCAATCCAGGTAAAATCCCAAATTTTTTGGGTTTTAATTCGTAAAGTCCGCTTAGTTTTTTTGATATTCCTGTAGTTAAATAATTTGAGACAACTACTTCAGATAATGTTTCAATAATTGGATTTAAGTAGATGTTGGTAAAATTTTCTTGAAGTATATTTTTGACAGTAATTGTTTTTGTTGCATAGCCAATACAACTGATAACAATATCACTTGGGATGGATTTGCTAAATTCGAAATAACCATTTTCTTGCGAAACTATAGGAAGTGCTTCATTTGGGGTTTTAAGTGTTACATTTCCTAGAGGTTTATTTGTATCTATATCAAAAACATAACCATACAGCGTTTTCTTACTTGAAATTGCGATATGTTTTTCATCTAAAATAGTTATAACAAGAGAGGTGTTTTTTCTGAGATAGGTCAGTTTCTGTTTTAGTGATAATTTGGCATTTGGAGGTATTAGTTTAGAAACGAAAATGTCTTCATCAATATAGCTAAACCCTACTTCATGCTGATTTGAAATAGCAGTTAAAATATCTTTAAGTGGAGTTTTTATAGTGTTTCTTTCTTGAGAAAAAACAGATAGCGAAACAACAAAAAAAAGCAGAGAATATTTAAAGACTTTTATTTTCATTTGATTGAAGTATCAATTTTTTAGCGGTTTTAGTTTGTTCTAAATGATAAGTAGTGCTAATAATTTTCATAACGATATCAATATTATCTGTTGGGAGTATTCCTGTAAATTTTTGATCAGTTGAGATGGTCTTTAATTCGATAGCAATATTATACTGTCTTTCAATTTCAGCAATAACATCAACTAAATTTTCAGAGCTAAATTTCATTTCATGATTCATCCAGTTTGGTTGTGATTGATTTAAGGGCAAAGCATCAATTTGATTGCCATTTTGAATAACTATATTTTGACCTTTTGTAAGAAATGTTTTTTTTCCATCAAACTGTACTTTTACTTTACCTTCATAACATTCTACTTCAAAGCGGTTTTTTCTGGATTTCACATTGAATTGTGTCCCGACAACAGTTACTGTTCCTAAAGTTGTTTTTATATCAAATGTTTTTCCTTTTGCTACTTTAAAAAAAGCTTCTCCTACAAGCTTACATTCTCGATTGTTATCCCAATTTGATTTTTTATAGGTCAATTCAGATACTGAATTTAATACTACTTGAGAATGATCTGGTAATAAGAAAGAATTTCTTTTTCCAGCTTCAGCCATTTGACTTACTGAGCTTAAGTTTGAATAAAGAAATCCAATTCCAATAAACAAGGTGATTACCGCGGCAATTTTCCAAACCCAATTGTTTTGCAATAAAAAAACAGTTTTGTTTTTTTTGGATCGAAGTACTTTTTGATATATAGCATCAGCATCAAAATCAGGAGGGGTTAACTGACTTGAAAAATCTTTGATTTTAGTATAAGTATAATATTCAGGACTTTTTTTAAAGGCTTCTAACTGAATTTCTGTCATTTCCCCCGCTAACCATTTCCCTAGATTATAATTCTCTTTCATTATATCTTGTTTTATATTAAACAGATAAAGTTGGTAAAACCCTACCTGATGTTGTCAATTTCTTTTTTAAGAGACACTAATGCGCTGTGAATTCTTTTCTCTACTGCTTTTACACTGATATTTAATATCTCAGCAATTTCCATATACTTCTTTCCTTCAATTCGATGTAATAAAAAAGTAGTTCTTTGCGCTTCGGTTAGGGTATCAATTGCTTTTTGGAGTTTACGTTTAAAATCCTTCTCCTCTAAAATAAATTCGGGACTTTCAGATGTATACTGAAGGTGTTTTGAATTTTTTTCGTATTCTAAAACTACTTTTTGATGTGCAATTTGATTTAAATAGGAATTGTTTGCAATAGTATAAATGTATGATTTCGCTTTGTCCAAAGGAACTTTATGGCAGTTTTCCCATAATTTTATAAAAGCTTCTTGGCAAACATCTTGAGCATGTTCTTCGTTTCCATATCTGTAATACAGGTAGTTTCGCAAAGTTTTTGCATTCTTTTTAAAAAAGTTTGAAAAAACTGATGTTTCGCAAATGCCTGATAATGATGAGACTTTCATAACTTGAATAAAAAATTCTGTACGAAATTAAAAAAAAATAAGTTGTCTAGGTAGGGTATTTCCTTTTTTAACTGTTTTAATATAAAATAATATTATTTGCTCTATTATGAAACCGATTAAATATTTGTTATTAAGTTTTGTGGCAATTTTATTTATAGCTTGTCAAAAGGATGAACTAGTGGTCATTCAAGATAACACCCAAAACTTAAGTTATAATTCGCCTCTAACAAATTTGATTTCTAGAGTAGCTCAAAGTGCTACTTCTAAAGATAATGTTTTAGATAATTCTAGTTGCTTCAGCATTCATTTACCAGTGGTTGTTAATGTAGATGGAAAACAAATTATCGTTTCTAATGAAAATGATTATAAAACGGTTCAATCAGTATTGGATGCTTTTTCTGATGATGATGACGAAATAGATTTTGTTTATCCAATAACAATTCAGTTTAAAAATTTCAATACGCAACAAATTTTAAATTCAGATCAATTAGCCGAAGTGATTAATAATTGTAATCAAGATAATAAAGATAATAAAGATGATTTTGATGAAATTGAGTGTATAAATATGAACTACCCAATAAAAATTAGTGTTTATAATGCAAATAATCAAATTGCAAATACGATTACTATTCAAAGCGACAGGGATTTATTCAATACATTAAAGAATTTTGGAGGTAACTTATTTATCGCTATCAACTATCCGATTTCTGTAACGAATTCTAATGGTCAAAAAGTTATAATTATAAATAATTCTGATTTTGAGACTATTATTGAAGCTAGTATTAAAAATTGCGGTGCTAATTCAGGAGGAGTAGGGAATACGAATTTCGTTTCAGTTTTAACAAATGGAAAATGGCAGATTTCTTATTTTTTTAAAAGTAGAGATGAAACTCTAAATTACAAAGTTTATAAATTTATCTTCAATTCTAATGGAAGTATTATAGTTACTGAAGGTATTAACAACAGTACCGGCGATTGGTCAGGTTTTGTAAATAATGGTCAACAGGGCTTGCAGTTAAACTTTGATAACAATAAATTAGATAAATTAGAAAGCGAGTGGAAAATAATGGAATATACAAGTACTAGTATTAGACTTAAAAAGGAAAATGAGTATCTGTCTTTTACTAAAAAATAACCCAAACTAATAAAACTAGTAGGGGGCGATTTAAAATTTTCATCCCAAACATTAATTATTAACCCATATTTATATATTACTTAACCCTTAAAAAAATGAAAAAAATGAAAAAAATTTCAACCTTAGCTTTACTCGTGATAATGGCGAGTGCATGTACAAATGATTCAGCTACAACTAGTGGAACTGTTGCTTTAAAAGCCTCAGCCGTTTCAACAACAGGAAAAACATCTTTAACGGCTCGTTCAACAGCAACTTCAACAGTGGTGATTACTGATTTTAAGATAAATATCGGAAATATCAAATTTGAAGTTGATGATCAGGATGAAATGCATAATACAGATCCTTCACATGAAGACGTTAAACTTAACGGACCATTTTTGTTAGATTTATTAAATCCTAATACTACTTTGTCCCAAGCGATTGCTTCTGTTAATATCCCCAATGCAAAATATGAAGAGATTAAATTTAACTTTGTACCAAGTATTCTTCCAGGAGAAATGAGTGGTAAGAGTTACATGATTGTAGGTACGATTAATGGGATACCTTTTAAGGTATGGAGCACCAAAAATGTTGAGTTAAAGATGGATTTTAGTGATCCTACTAAAGATTTCACAGTAAACAGTAACGATCTTTCTCTTAACATTAAATTTCAACTTGATGCATTTATGGCTAAGCTAACTTATTTAGCTAATCAGGGTTTATTGATCGATACTGATCAAGATGGAGTAATAGAGATAAGTACGGAAAGTGATGATAATCATCAGGATATTGGAGAATTAATTAAAAAATTACTTGAAAACGAAACTCATTTAGATGATAAGGATTAATTAAAAAATATTTTTATTCTATTCATAAAAGAGGCTGTCTTATTAAGACAGCCTCTTTTTATTTATAATAGTATTTAAACTTCAAAATCAAATGCTTAAATTTGCAGCTTAATTAAAGAGAAATAAAATTATGTTTGATAATTTAAGCGATAAATTAGACAAAGCTTTCCATATACTAAAAGGTCACGGAAAAATCACTGAAGTAAATGTTGCCGAAACTTTGAAAGAAGTTCGTCGTGCCTTACTTGATGCCGATGTGAATTTTAAAATAGCTAAAGATTTTACCACCAAAGTAAAAGAAAAAGCAATCGGTCACGATGTGTTAACTACCCTTCAGCCAGGACAATTATTAGTAAAGTTAGTTAAAGATGAGCTTACGGAATTGATGGGTGGTGATGTTGCGGGAATAAACCTTTCCGGAAATCCAACCGTTATTTTAATGGCAGGTTTGCAAGGGTCTGGAAAAACAACATTTTCAGGGAAACTAGCGAATTATCTTCAAACAAAAAAGAATAAAAAGCCGCTTTTGGTGGCTTGTGATATTTATCGTCCAGCGGCAATTCAGCAATTATACGTTGTTGGAGATTCGATAGGTGTTGAGGTTTACTCAGAACCAGAAAATAAAAATCCTGTTGAAATTGCACAAAACGCCATCAAACATGCAAAAGCAAATGGCTTTAATGTAGTGATTGTGGATACGGCTGGTCGTTTGGCTGTAGATAAAGAAATGATGGACGAAATCGCTAAAGTTCATAAAGCGATTGAACCACAAGAGACTTTATTTGTAGTTGATGCAATGACAGGTCAAGATGCGGTAAATACAGCTAAAGCTTTCAACGATATATTAAATTTTGATGGGGTTATTTTAACCAAATTAGATGGTGATACTCGTGGTGGAGCAGCTATTTCAATTAAATCAGTAGTAAACAAACCTATAAAATTTGTTGGTACTGGTGAAAAAATGGATGCTATCGATGTGTTTTATCCTATTCGTATGGCAGAACGTATCCTTGGAATGGGAGATGTTGTATCTTTGGTAGAAAGAGCACAAGAGCAATTTGATGAAGAAGAGGCAAGAAAAATCCAAAAGAAAATTGCCAAAAACGAATTTGGTTTTGATGATTTCTTATCTCAAATTCAGCAAGTAAAGAAAATGGGTAATATGAAGGACTTGGTAGGAATGATACCAGGCGCTTCAAAAGCGATGAAAGATGTAGAAATTGAAGATGATGCTTTCAAACATATTGAAGCAATCATTCACTCCATGACTCCGACAGAGAGAAGCAAACCTGCTATAATTGATGTTAAAAGAAAAGCCAGAATATCAAAAGGTTCAGGAACCAAAATAGAGCAAGTTAATCAGCTGATGAAACAGTTTGAGCAAATGAGCAAAATGATGAAAATGATGCAAGGACCAGGAGGGAAAAACCTCATGAAGATGATGGGCGGAATGCCAGGTGGTATGCCGGGGATGAGATAATATTTTTGTTTAAGGTTTAAAGTTTCAAGTTGATTGAAACCTTAAACCTTAATTTTTTGAAATACAATTACAACAACTATTCAGTTATGAAGTTTTTTGTTTTTCGGTTCCAAGGAGAACTTTAAACGTTAAACTTTTAAACTTTAAACTAAATTAAAATGCAACTACTAGACGGAAAAAAAACGGCGGAAGATATTAAAAGTGAAATCGCAACAGAAGTACAAAAGATGAAAAATAATGGGGAGAAAGTTCCTCATCTAGCAGCAGTTATTGTAGGTAACGACGGAGCGAGCTTAACTTACGTGGGAAGTAAGGTAAAAGCTTGCGAACGAGTAGGTTTTGAATCGACTTTAGTAAAAATGCCGAACACTACATCTGAAACGGAATTGCTTAAAAAAATAAAAGAGTTAAACGAAGATCCTAATATTGATGGATTCATCGTTCAATTACCACTTCCCGAACAGATTGATGAGCAAAAAGTATTAATGGCTGTTGATCCAAGTAAAGATGTTGACGGTTTTCATCCTGAGAATTTTGGGAAAATGGCATTAGACATGAGTACTTTTATTCCGGCGACTCCTTTTGGAATTCTGGAATTATTAGAAAGATATGGAGTAGAAACTCAAGGAAAGCATACCGTTGTAATTGGACGTAGTCATATTGTAGGTAGACCTATGAGTATTTTGATGGGAAGAAAAGGTTTTCCTGGAAATTCAACAGTGACCTTGACTCATAGTTACACTAAAAACATCGAAGATATCACGATTCAAGCAGATATCATTATTACTGCACTTGGAGTTCCCAATTATCTAAAAGCTAATATGGTTAAGGATGGTGTAGTAGTTATAGATGTGGGTATTACCAGAGTTGCTGATGAAACGAATCCTAAAGGTTATGTAATCACTGGAGATGTTGATTTTGAAAATGTCAGTAAAAAAGCCTCTTTTATTACCCCGGTTCCAGGTGGAGTAGGGCCTATGACAATTGCTATGTTGCTAAAAAATACACTTTTGGCAAGAGAGATGAAAATATTAAAATTACAATAATAAAAACACTTAGCCTATTCACTCGAATAGGCTTTTTTTATACTTATGGGAAATACACAAGGATTAGAATTTAAAACGACTGAGGAGTTTTTAGACTATCTGAGTGAAGAAGAACTGGAAATTGTTCTTTTTCTGCGTAAAATTATTCTAGAATGTATGCCTGATTGCAAAGAGAAATTAGCTTACAACGTTCCTTTTTATTATCGCCATTCCCGAATTTGTTATATCTGGCCGGCTTCTATTTCTTGGGGGAAAGTTGAAAAAGGAGTAGCGATTGGTTTCTGCAAAGGCGCTTCATTTTTAGACGAAACTTTTGAAACTACAAAATTTGCTTCAAAACTAACCTTCAATTTTGTTAAAGAAATTGATGTCCCATTATTGAAACAGCAAATCTACGAAGCAATTTTAATTGATGAACAAATCGTTAAAGCGAAACGTAGAAAAATTCAGTAAAGTCAATTTGCAATAGAAAATAATTAGGCGTAATATTCAAACACGAATTTCACTAATTTGCACAAATTAATTTGTGTAAATTAGCGAAATTCGTGTTTTGCTTTTTAAATATTGCTGATTTTCTTTATGTTAATAATCGCCTCTTCCTTTAAATCTCGGATCATCTCTTTTGATGAATTCCGTTCTCCTTTTAGTAGGTTCTGATTTTGGTAAACTCGCTTCTTCGGTTTTGCTGGAAGGTTCGATCAGTTCGTTCAATTCTTTGATTTCGGCATCGGTCAAATCGCGGTATCTTCCCACAGGGATATCCAGTGAAATATTGATGATTCTAATGCGTTTTAAAGCAGTTACTTCAGAACCTAAATATTCACACATCCTACGAATTTGGCGGTTTAGACCTTGTGTAAGAATGATTTTGAAAGTGTATTTGCTAATTTGTTCTACCTTACATTTTCGGGTAATAGTATCCAAAATTGGAACTCCATTTCCCATTCGTTCAATAAAACGATCCGTTATAGGTTTGTTTACGGTAACGGTATATTCTTTTTCGTGATTGTTTCTGGCGCGTAATATTTTATTAACGATATCGCCGTCATTGGTCATGAAAATCAATCCTTCACTGGCTTTGTCTAATCGACCAATCGGGAAAATACGTTTAGGATAATTGATGTAATCTACAATATTATTGCGAACGTCTAAGTTGGTAGTACATTCGATTCCTACCGGTTTATAAAAGGCAAGATAAACGGGTTTCTCATTTTTTTCACGGATTAATTTTCCGTCAATACGCACTTCATCATTTGGGGAAACTTTAGTACCTAACTCAGGAACAACTCCATTGATAGTCACACGACCTTCTTCAATGATTTTGTCTGCTTCACGGCGGGAGCAGTACCCGGTTTCTCCTATGAATTTATTGAGGCGTTTTAGATTTTCTTCCATACTGCAAAAGTAATGCTAAATTGTTTAATCGTTTATGTGGTTATTTGTTTATTTGAAAAATTAAAAATTCAGTATAATATTGTACGAATTGATTATTTTTAATTACTCTGTTTCAAATAAAAAATTAATTACTTTTTTATATAATTGTTCATCATGCATGCTGTGTCCTAAGCCGTTTGTTTCGATGAAAATTGAATCTTTCCAGGTGCTTGCTATTTTTTTTCCTTCTTCAAATAAAACAACTTTATCATCAGTATCATGAGCGATAAAGCCCTTTGTTTTTATTTCAGATGCAAAGTGTTTAGCAGAAAATTTTTCCAGTTCTAGCTTAAAATGGTTTAGATAATGTGCTTCGAGTCCTTTTGAAATTTTAGAATTCAAACTCAACATTGCAATATAATTATTAAGAATAATTTTGAAATCACTGGGAGATCCTAAAATCACCATTTTCTCAATACTGTTATTTTGATAAACGGATTGGTAATATAAACAGGTTTTTCCTCCTAAAGAATGGCCAATGAGGTATTGTGGTTTGAATTTTTGAACAATAAAATCAATAGACTTGGCATATTGTGGGATATTGAATTCCTTTCCGCTGGATAAGCCGTGGGCAGGAGCATCAACAGCTATAATGGTGCTACCAGTTTTTTTTAAATAAGGTAACATTTTTTTCCAGCGTGAGGCATTGCTTTCCCATCCGTGTACGAGTAGTATAACCGTATCATTTCCTTTCCAGGTATATGTTTGAATATCGTGTCCGTTATGTTGGAATGTTTTAGTCTCTGTTTCCTGCAGTATTTTAGGGAGCTTTGCCTTTGTAAGTCTGCCTTCTCGAGGCTCGCTAAAAAGGGAATAGGCAAGTTGGGTTGCTTTGTCAGGAAGTACGTAGCTTAATAGATTTACGTATAATCCGACTGATTTGGTGAACAGGTAATAAAGTGTTTTTTTCATAAAAAAAAAGTCCCGATATGTATCGGGACTTAACTGTAATTAGAATTTAGAAAATAATTTTTCCATTTTTTCTTTTTCTTCGTCAGCCAATGAACTATCGACTAATATTCTTCCGGAATGCTCATCCGTGATGATTTTCTTTCTTGAAGCAATTTCTACTTGCGTTTGCGGTGGAATTGTGAAGAATGATCCTGTCGATGCGCCTCTTTCAATAGAAACAACAGCTAAACCATTGCGAACACTTGTTCTAATTCTATTGTAAGCTTTCAATAATCTTTCTTCGATTAATGCTTGGTATTCTGCTGATTTTTCTGTTAAAAAAGCTTCTTCTTTAGCAGTCTCAGACATAATAGCATCCAATTCTGATTTCTTATGTTTCAAGTGATTAGATTTTGTTTCTAATCTTTCTTTTGACTGAGAAATCACTTCTTTCTTATGTTCGATAGAGGCTTTCATTTCTTTTATTTGTTTTTCAGACAACTGAATTTCTAATTCTTGAAATTCAACCTCTTTAGTCAACGAATTAAATTCTCTGTTGTTACGAACGCTTTCTTGTTGTTTTGTGTATTTTTTGATAGCCTCTTTATGCTCATCAATCGCATTCTTTTTTACCTTGATAAGATCTTCGATAGTTTCAAGTTCATTTTTCAATTTTTCTGAACGGGTGCTTAAACCTGCAACTTCATCTTCTAAATCTTCTACTTCTAAAGGAAGTTCTCCTCTTACGTTTCTGATTTCGTCAATTCTAGAGTCAATTAGTTGTAAATCGTAAATTGCTCTTAACTTGTCCTCAACACTTAATTCTTTCGTATTCGCCATATTCTATAAGTACTTAACTGGATTTGAATTTTCTTCTGATAAAATAACTGCAAAATTAAGGTTTTTTTTCCGAAGATACTCAACAATATAATTTTTTGTATAGCGTTCGCTTTCAAAATGTCCGATATCGGCCAATAATAGCTGATTTTCGGCTTCGTAAAACTGATGATACTTTAAATCTGCCGTTAAAAACACATCGGCTCCAGCCTGAATTGCATTTTTTATGGCAAAACTTCCAGCTCCGCCAAGGACGGCTATTTTTTTTACTTCTTTTCCTATAAAGTTGGAATGTCGAATGCCGTCCGCTTGCATTTTCTCTTTTGCAAAAAGCAAGAATTCTTTTTCTTTCATTGGATTTTTCAATTCGCCAATCATTCCTAAACCAATATTCTGATGTTGGTTTTTCAAATCATAAATTTCATAGGCGATTTCTTCATAAGCATGGCTTTTGAACAATGCTTTTAGAATTTTATTTTCTAAATGCTTTTCGAAAGTGACTTCAATTTTGATTTCGTCTCCCTGGACAAACTCAAAACGTTCACCAACTTGCGGATTACTATGTTCATTACCCATATAGGTTCCAATTCCTTTCGAATTAAAACTGCAATTTTTGTAGTTGCCAATATTTCCGGCACCGGCATCAAATAATGCATTTCGCAATTCTTCAGCATTCTCCGGAAGAGTATAGGTTACTAATTTCCGAATAAAATTTTGTTTCGGAATAAGAATTTTGGTGTTTATTAGTCCAAGCGCATCGCAGAAAATTTTATTTACGCCTTCTTGATGATTGTCTAAAGCAGTATGGACCGCGTATATAGCGATGTCATTTTTTATGGCTTTTATAATGGCTCGTTCCACATAATTTTTACCTGTAATTTTTTTTAATCCAGAAAATAAAATGGGATGAAAACAAACGACCAAATTGCATTTTTTAGCGATTGCTTCGCCAATTATATTTTCTAAAGCATCATGACAAACTAAAATACCAGTTGTTTCTGATTCAGGATCACCAACCAATAATCCCACATTGTCAAAATCTTCGGCATAGGCCAATGGTGCCATTTCTTCCAGCACGGAAAGAATTTCTTTTATTTTCATTTTTATTTCGATTTTTAGATTGTTGGATTTCTAGATTCTTCAATTTATCGAATAACCAAATCACCGAATAACCAAATCAACTTTTTTTTATAAAGATAATTTATTCTACTTTCGTAAAATGAATTTACTTCGAAAAATACTATTCCCGTTTGCCATTTTATATGGTATCATAACGAGTATTCGGAATTTTCTTTTCGATAAAGGTATTTTGAAATCCTATTCTTTTGATTTACCTGTTATTGCTGTAGGGAATCTTAGCGTTGGCGGAACCGGAAAAACACCCCAAATTGAATATTTAATTCGGTTGCTAGCTGATAAATATAAAGTTGCCACATTAAGTAGAGGTTATAAAAGACAATCGGAAGGTTTTATTTTGGCGGAAGCCAGTTCTAATGCGGCAATTCTTGGCGATGAACCTTTTCAGTTTTTTCAAAAATTCAAAAATATTCAAGTTTCGGTTGATGCTAATCGAAAGAACGGAATAGAACAATTGCTTTCTCTCCCAGAAAAACCGGAAGTTATTTTATTAGACGATGCATTTCAACACAGAAAAGTAAAAGCTGGTTTCCATATCCTGCTTACTAGCTATGGGGATTTGTATTCGGATGATTTTATGTTGCCAACCGGAAATTTACGCGAAAGCAGGAGTGGAGCAAAAAGGGCTAACGTGATTATTGTAACCAAATGTCCTTTTAATCTCTCCCTTGACAAACAGGATGATATTAGTAACAGATTAAAGGTTTCAGCAAATCAAGAATTATACTTTACTTTTATAGCCTATGACAATTTTATTTATGGGGAAAACCGAAAGATAAATGTAAACGAAATTCAGGCAGCTGCTAAATTGCTGGTGGCAGGAATTGCAAAACCGGAACCGTTTTTTGCCTATTTACAAGATACAAATGATGTCTGTCTGTCTTTCCCGGACCATCATAATTTTACTGATAAAGACATTTTAGAAATTAAAAATTTAGCGCAAAACAATATTATTATCACTACCGAAAAAGATTATGTACGATTACAAGGAAGTTTACCAAGTGACCAACTTTTCTATTTACCCATACAAAGTTCTTTTATTGCCGGTCCAGATTCCGATTTGTCGGAACGGAGTGATAATTTTGATAAAAACATTTTAAATTATGTGGGAACAAGTACAAGAAACCGTTAATTATATAAACGGAAAAGTAAATTTCACTCCAGAATACGGTGTGATACTAGGATCAGGGTTAGGCAGTTTTACTGAAGAAATGAAAGTAGAATATACCTTGCCTTATAATGAAATCCCAAATTTTCCGGTATCGACAGTTCAAGGTCATAAAGGAGCATTAGTTTTTGGAACAATAGGAGAAAAGAAAGTAGTAGCAATGCAAGGCCGATTTCATTACTACGAAGGGTATTCCATGACCGAAGTAACTTTTCCCGTGCGGGTGATGAAGTTTTTGGGTGTTCAAAAATTAGTTGTTTCGAATGCTTCAGGTGGAGTTAATCCAAATTATAAAGTGGGATCTATTGTAATTATTAAAGATCATATCAATATGACTCCCGAGCATCCGTTACGTGGAAAAAATGACGAACGTTTTGGGCCGCGTTTTGTAAATATGAGCGAACCCTATTCAAGAAAGATGATTACCAAGGCCAAAGAAATAGCATTAGATTTAAACATTGAAGTTTTTGATGGAATTTATTATGGATTACAAGGACCAACTTTTGAAACCTTGGCAGAATATAGAATGGTCAAAATTCTTGGAGCTGACTGCGTAGGAATGTCAACCGTTCCGGAAGTAATCGTGGCGCGTCACATGGATGTTGAAACTTTTGGGATTTCTGTAATTACTGATATGGGAAATGAAGAAAGTATTGACACTATTTCGCATGATGAAGTATTGGAAGCAGCAAAACAAGCAGAACCTATGGTGCGAAGTCTAATAAGAGAATTGATTCTAAAATATTAGATACTTCTAAACATAATTGGCAATTGTACTGTAAAATTCGTCGGGATTGAATGGTTTTGTAATTACATCATTCATTCCAAAGGATAACAGCATCTCGCGATTTTCATCCAATGATATTGCAGTAAGTGCGATAATAGGTGTGTTTGGATCAAATTTTCGGATTTGTTGCGTTGCCACTGTACCGTTGATCCCCGGTAAATGAACATCCATCAGGATTAGGTCAAATTTATTGTTTCGGGCAGTTTCTATTGCGTCTTCTCCATTATCAATAATATCGCAAATTATTCCTTTGTTTTCTAGCATTTTTGCAGAAACCATTTGGTTGATTTTATTGTCTTCCACTAAAAGAACTTTTTTATTCATTAAAACAGAATCATCATAAGATTTCTGCTTTTGTTCTACTTTTAATAATTCGGAGCCTACTTTAAACTTTAGTTCAAATGAAAAAGCAGATCCTTTTCCTACAATGCTTTTTAGCGTTATATGACCGCCAAGGGTTTTAATTATTTTTTTTACGATTGTTAGTCCTAGACCAGTTCCTCCATATTTGCGATTTACCTCTATTGAACCCTGAGAAAAACTGTCAAAAACACTTTTTAATTTGTCTTCAGGAATTCCAATCCCAGTGTCAGTCACTTCAAAATATATAGTAGCATTTTCGTTGGCTATCGATTTCAGTTTTGCAAATACATTTACAGTGCCGTTTTTGGTAAATTTTAAAGCATTGTTTATTAAATTCATCATGATCTGAGACAATTTTGTAGGATCGCCAATCAAATAATCAGGAATTTCCGAATCTATTTTTAGAAAAAATTGGTTGTTATTTACTGAGGCTAGTTCTTTTAAAGAGTTTTGTATATTTTCTAATAATTGTTTAAGATTAAAATTGATGTATTCTATTTCGAATTTATGAGAGTCGATTTTATTTATTTCCAGAATTTCATTTATAAACTTTGTCAGATAATCTCCTGAAAATTTCAAGGAAGACAAATAATGCATTTGTGATTTCTTTGGTTTTTCTTCCAATAATAAATGAGTGATTCCGTTTATGGCATTAAGTGGTGTACGAAGTTCATGGCTTACAGTGGACAGAAATTCAGATCTTGCATTAGAGGCTTTTTCCGCTTTATCTCGGGCAATTTCTAATTCTTTATTTTTATCTTTTAGCATCAGATTCGATTGTGTCCTGATGATATTATTTTTATATAAAGATAAACTCAGTAAAGATAAAATTGAAATTAATGCAATTGCCAGAATACTGATTAGTTTTGAGAATTTATTGGTCTTTTCCTGTTGTTTGTTTTTATTGACAATTTGCCTGATTTCTTTTAATCGCTCGGACTCTTTAAATTCATCATAATCATCTATTCCAAGTCTTTTGTCATTCAAAAGGGAAATATTTTCTTTCAGGTTAAGATGCTGTTTTAGATAAAAGTAGGCATTATTTTTATCTAACATTTTATCGTAAACAGAACTTAAGGCGATTAAAATATTAGATTTTTGGTCTAAATTTTTATTTTTAATATTGAGTTCCAGTGCTTTATTGAGATAGTTTAGCGCTAAATTGTACCTTTCTTTTGTAGCTTCAATAGTACCAATCTGGTACAGCGCTTCGGTTCTCGAATTCCGTATCTCTGGGTTGTCCGGTTTGGCTATTATTGTCTTGAAAATTGCCGAAGCTAATTCGTCATTTCCTTTATATTTGCTTATTATTCCTTTTTGCAGATCGAGTAAGTTATTTATTTCAGTAGTATCGGGGCTTTTTAATCGATCCGATATTGATTTTGTTGTGTTAAAATAAATTCCGGCATCGTTAAAATTTCTTTTTTCAATAAAACTTAAGCCTATGTAATAGTTGCTATATGCGTAATTAGTACTGGGCTCTAGTTTTTTATAAAATTCGATGCTGTTATGAAAAGTTTTAATTGCATCATTGTATTTTTTTAAATCAAAATACATTTTGCCTAATCGGAATGTTTGATCCGCTTGAGCTTGGATATTGCGTATTGCTTTCGAGTGATTTATGGCTTTTTGTGTGTAGAATAAAGCTTTTTTGTAATTATCCGCTTTAATATTTGAATTAGCCAAATTACTGTAATACTTTATGCTATCTATTTTCTCATTGGTTTGAGAATACAGAAACGAGGTGAAAAAAAAGATAAAAACAAAGAAATACTTCATTTATAGCTGAGTTTTTAGGTTCTATTCTTACGCTCCATCAAAAGTATCAAATCAATTATTCGGGATGAATATCCTATTTCATTATCATACCATCCAACAACTTTTACCATTTTGTCAATAACAGAGGTCAGTAGAGCATCAAATATACATGAATTTTTATTACCAATTACATCTACAGAAACGATTGGATCTTCGGTGTAATCCAGAACGCCTTTTAAATTAGTTTGTGCTGCAATCTTGAAAGCAGCATTTATGTCATTTATGGTAACCGCTCTTTTTACATTAAAAGTAATGTCAGTCAAGGAACCATCTGGAACGGGTACTCGAATTCCGCAGCCGCCAATTTTCCCTTGCAATTTAGGGAAAATTTTTGTCAGTGCTTTAGCTGCACCTGTTGTAGTTGGAACTATTGATTGGCTGGCACCACGAGCCCTTCGTAAGTCTTTATGGGGTTGGTCGTGCAAACTTTGGTCAGTAGTATAAGAATGAATGGTTGTGATGTATGCCTGTTCAATACCACAAAGTTCATCAATAACTTTCATCATTGGTGCGGCATTGTTCGTTGTGCAACTCGCATTAGATACGATAGTTTCAGTACCATCAAGAATATTTTCATTCACACCTAAAACTACCGTTTTTATAGTGTCAACCTCTGAAGGAGCGGAGAGAATTACTTTTTTGGCGCCCGCCAAAATATGGGCATTTAGCTCTTCAAAAGTCTTGAATTTTCCAGTTGATTCAACTACATAATCTATATTTATGCTTTTCCAGTCGAGTTTTGAAATACTTTTTTCATGAAAAAATAAAAAGTGTTTGCTGTCTACAAAAAAACCTTTTTCATCCTCAGTTACCTTATATGGCAAAACTCCGTGAATACTGTCGTATTTAACTAGATGTGCCATTGTTTTTGTATCGGCAATATCATTGATGGCAATTACTTCAATATCGGGATGGTTTAAAAGAAGTCGAAATAAATTTCTTCCTATTCTTCCAAAACCATTAATGGCAATTCTTGTTTTCAATATTTTTTTGTTTAAAGTTTCAAGTTTAAAGTTTCAAGTTGAGCAACTTTAAACCTTAAACTTGAAACATTTTTTTAAAGAATGTGTTTCTGCGCTTTGTAAGAAGAACGTACTAATGGACCACTTTCTACATGACGGAAACCCAATTCCAAACCAAATTTTTCGTAGATAGCAAATTGGTCTGGTGTTATGAATTCTTTTACAGGCAAATGTTTTTTACTGGGCTGTAAGTATTGGCCTATAGTAACAATATCAACATTGGCGTTACGCAAATCTCGCATCGTTTGAAAAACTTCGTCTTCTTTTTCTCCTAGTCCAAGCATAATTCCAGATTTAGTTCTGTTGATGCCTTTTTCTTTTAAGTATCTCAAAACTTCCAGACTTCGGTCATATTTAGCCTGAATGCGCACTTCTCGAGTCAGCCTGCGAACAGTTTCTACATTATGCGAAACTACTTCGGGATTGGCCTCCACAATTCGATCTATATTTCTTTCGATACCTTGAAAATCAGGAATCAAAGTTTCTAGTGTAGTGTTGGGATTCATTCTGCGAATAGCTTTTACGGTTTCTATCCAAATAATAGAGCCACCATCTTTCAAGTCGTCCCTGTCGACGCTGGTGATAACGGCATGTTTAATATTCATGATCTTGATGGAGCGTGCCACTTTTTCAGGCTCATCCCAGTCTACGGTTTCTGGCCTTCCTGTTTTTACACCGCAAAATCCACAAGAGCGCGTACACACATTTCCTAAAATCATGAACGTTGCCGTTCCTTCTCCCCAGCATTCCCCCATATTGGGACAACTTCCGGAGGTACAAATCGTGTTCAAACTATATTTATCAACTAAGCCACGAAGCTCTGTGTATTTTTGTCCAATTGGAAGTTTCACCTTCAACCATTTCGGTTTAGCTGCGCTCAGTTCGGCTCCGCCTCGGGTCCCAATCGGTAAAGTATTTTCTAAAACAGTTTCCATATATAAATTTTCAAAGCACAAAGATAAGGAATGTACTTTATTTGTGGATTCGTTTGTTTGTTTATTTAAGGGAAGAGTAATGGAAGATTTAGGAGCAGAATATTCGGTTTTTTTAAGCAATGGTTGTCCTGCTTTCCGTTGTATCCGCGCTGATTGTTTCGTTCTTCACAATGGCAGCGCGGGATGCCACTACAATCAGGGCTAGAGTAGTACTATATGTTGTTTTAAGAGAATAAAATTTGAATATAGTTTTTTTATGACAGTGCATCCCTGAAACTATTTTTAAACAGAAAAGCAGAATCTTTCGACTCTGCTTTTCTTATTTTTTGAAATTAATCCATCTGTACTGTGATGGGTAAATTATAGGCAGTTCGTACTGCTTTTGAACCAATCATTCCCGGAGACCATTTAGTTTTTAAGGATTTTAGTACTCTGATGGCTTCTTTGGCCATCCCATAACCAGGATCTTTTTTTACCTGAATATCAGTCATGCTCCCGTCTTTTTCAATTACAAAAGACACATAAACTTTCATGGTGCTGCCACCATCAATTTCTGGTTTTTCAAAATTATTTCCCACATACGTATAGAACTTATTTATTCCTCCCGGAAACTCAGGTAGTTTATCAAGTGCAACACTTGCAACAACAGTATTTCCAAGGTCAGCAGTATCAGTTGTTGTTCCTTGTCCGAGGGAAGAAGTCGGATTTGTACCAATAGTGGTAACTCCTGCAGTACTCGTATTTGTACCCGTAGCATTATTCGTGTTCTTTGCTATCTCTTGGTTCGCCTGCTGTGCTTGTACAATTTCAGGATTCACAAGTTGGTCGCTTTGAATAGGTACTTCGGTATTTTTTGTTTTTACCTCGGGAAGAACCGGCTTTTCTATTTCCTGAAGTTGATTGGGTATAATGTCAGTGACGTTGACTATGGTATTGGTGAGATCGGGTAGCGTTATCCTACTTTCAGGATTAAAATAATGTAAAATGACAGGAATACTCAACGCCGATGTTAAAAGCAATATTCCCATAAAAAATGCAAATAGGGAAGTTTTAGCACTTTCTTTGCGCAACTGATACGCTCCATATTCTTTGTTTTTGTATTGAAAAACAAGGTCAATCCAGCTGGTTTCGTAAATACTTAATTTTGACATGGTTTATGGATTTAATGGTTAGGTATCAGTTAAATCATAAGCATACGGTGTTTTATTTAACAACGTAAATAACAAGAATTTTAGTATGTAAATCATGAATTATTTTTTAGTTTAATTGTTTAATCGTTTATTCGATTAACTGAGTAATCAAATAGAAGAATAAACCCCAACAAAAAAACTATCTTTTATTCTGAATGATTTCTGCCAAAAGTTTCTTGGCGCGGAGCAGTTTTATTTTTACATTACTCAAGGGTTCGTCAATTTTATTGGCAATTTCCTGATAACTCATTTCCTGAAAATAGCGAAGTTGAATAACCTCTTGATAATGCGGTTTTAATTCTTTGATGAACTGAAGTAACTGAGAAAGATTTTGTTCTGTGATTAATTCATCTTCTGCCGAGGGAGTGGTGTCGGCAATATTATACGCTTGTTGGTCTTCTTCATCTGTAATTTCGACAAAAAGACTTGATTTCTTTTTTCGAAGCAAATCAATATGGACGTTTTTTGCAATAGCGATAAGCCAGGTGTTAAACTGAAATTCTGAATTGTAAGTGGCTATTTTGTCAAACGCTTTCGAAAAAGTTTCAATAGTAATATCTTCGGCATTAGTTTCGTTTTCCGTGCGTTTTAGCATGAAACCATACACTTCGTTCCAATAATAATCCAATAGAAAAGTGAAGGCAACCTGGTCACCTTGTTTCGCTTTTTCTATTTGTTTGTTTATTTCCAATGTACCGGTTTTGAGAATGTATTTGTTATAAAGATATTAATTTGTGTGAATATAAGTACTAATTCGATTGCCGGATACCAATATACCACATCTTTTTCTTTTAATTTCCCTGCCGAAAACCCAATAACTGTCCAAGCTATTATGTATCGGACGCAAAATAAGCTTAATACTATTATCCACTGAAACTGAAAAGCCAGTAATACGATGGCCAGTAGTATAAAAAGCAACTGCGAACAATAGAATACTCCTAACTGAAATTTATCGAACTTTTTGTAATAGTTTGCCGTAGCAATATGTCTTCTTTTTTGTATGATCCAATCTTTATATGTCGTTTTTGGCTTAGAATAAGTAAAACTTTCAGGCATAAAAGCAATCGTTGTGTTTCTTGCATTTGCCGCTTGATTGACAAACAAATCATCATCACCGGAACGAACTTTCATGTGCTCTATAAAACCATTTACATTAAAAAATTCTTCTTTTTTGTAGGCTAAATTCCTGCCCACGCCCATATAGGGATGACCCATTTTTGCCCAGGAAAAATATTGAATGGCCGTAAGTAAAGTTTCGAAACGAATTATTTTATTCAAAAATGAATTAGCAATTTTTTCATATTTTCCATAGCCCAAAACAATAGTTTTTTGCATTGTAAATTGAGAACTCATTGCCGTAATCCATTCTTTTGATGTAGGATAGCAATCTGCATCAGTAAACAATAAATATTCTTTTTTTGCTGCCTTTATTCCTAACGTTAAAGCGTATTTTTTGTTGCCCCAGAAGGCTTCATTGTTTTGCACTTTAACCAAACGTACATTTGGATATTGTTTTTCAAAACCTTCAAATATGGTCAAGGTATTATCATTTGAAGCATCGTCAATTAAGACAATTTCAAAATCTGGATAGTTCTGTTCAGCGAGTAACGGAATAAAATTTATTACATTTTCTTCTTCGTTTTTGGCACAAACAATAACCGATATCGGAATTTTTTTAGGCGTTATTTTCTGCGCTTTTGCGAAAGCAAATTTCCCAAAAAAGCCTAAGTAAAATAAAATCTGAACGGCAACAATAAAAATAAAAAAGTAAAGAATGATTATAAGCATCGGAGTTTAATGAGTTTCTAAATCGAATGCAAAGGTATGAATAGAATTAAGAATTATTAATCATAAACTGTGAATTTTGAAAGAATTTATCTGGGACATTTCTTCATTTCATTTGCAACAGCAATGGACTGATTTGTGTTGGTGTTTTCCAACTCAGAAATGATGTTTTGGTAGTTTTTATCGTCACGGTTTTGCGACATTTTTTGTTGAGCCTGAATTTCTTCTATTTCGATTTCAAAAGCTACAATTCCCCTAGTTTGCATCATGGTTTTCTTAGACAAATCTTCTATTCGAACAGGGTTTTTGGATTTTTTTTCGTATTTATCTACTAGTCTTTTCAGCGATTGAATAACTGCATCGCCTTCAATAATTTTGATTTTTCCGTAAACATGAACTGCAATATAGTTCCATGTTGGTACATTTTCGTGATCGTACCAAGACGGAGAGATATAAGAATGTGGTCCTGAAAAAATGGCTAATATTTGGTCATTCTCCGCGAAACCTTTCCATTGTGGATTTTCTTTAGAAATATGTCCCTCTAAAATTGTTTTCCCATTTTTATTGGTACCCAGTTGTAACGGAATATGAGTTGCCCACAATTTTCCATTGGTTTGATTGATTAGAATGCCAAAACTGTTTTCTTTTAGAAAAGCGGTAATGGCTTCTTGATTTTCGTTTTTGTAGATATCTGGAATGTACATGTTAGTTTTGGATTTTAAATAAAAGATTAAATCACATTTACTTCGGCCTCAATATGAATTCCAAAAGTCTTAAAAATGGTCTCTTGGATATTCTTGGAAACATTCAAAATTTCCTGTCCGGTCGCATTGCCGTAATTGACTAAAACCAAAGCTTGATTTTTATGTATTCCGGCATCTCCAAAACGTTTTCCTTTGAAACCAGCTTGTTCAATGAGCCATCCTGCAGGAACTTTTACTTCGGTATCCGAAATGTCGAAATATTTCATCTCCGGAAATTGTTGGTGAATTTTCTCGAAGTCAGATTTTAAGAGGATAGGATTTTTAAAGAAACTACCGCTATTTCCCAATTCTTTTGGATCTGGTAATTTGCTTTGGCGTATCGCAATAACCGCATTACTCACATCCTTTAAAGTAGGATTGATAATGTCATTTTTTGTTAATTCAGCCGTAATATCTCCGTAAGAAATATTGATTTTATGATTGCATTTTGTCAATTTGAAAACAACAGATGTGATAACATATTGATTTTTAGCTTCGTTTTTAAAAACGCTTTCTCGGTAACCAAAATTACAGTCCTCCTTTATGAAGGTTTTAGTTTCTTGATTTTCGATAGTCATTGCTTCGCAGGAAACAAAAGTATCTTTAATTTCGGTACCATAAGCACCTATGTTTTGAACAGGGGTTGTGCCTACATTCCCTGGGATTAGAGACATGTTTTCCAAACCGCCAAAATTTTGGTTGATGGTCCAAAGCACAAATTCATGCCAGTTTTCACCAGCTTGGCTTTCAACCCAAACGAATTCATCATTTTCTTCGATGATTTTTTTTCCTTTTAAGTCGATATGAATGACCAATGCGTCAATATCTTTTGTCAAAAGCATGTTGCTTCCGCCACCCAAAATAAATTTTTTCTGCGCTTTATTTTCTTCTAAAATAACTTTCAAATCGTCTGCAGAATGAACCGCTGCGAATTGTTTTGCTTTGGCTTCAATGCCAAAAGTATTGTATTTTTTTAAAGAGATATTATGTTGTATTTCCATAAAAGAGATTGCTTTTTTGAATCCTCAAAAGTAAGGATTAAAATTTATTTACGTAGGATTTCATCCAGATATGCATCATAAAAAGAGGCATAATATAAGGAGTCATTAGGTCATCTCCTTTTTGTAAATTCTGAACGAGCTTTTTGATGTTTATATTTTCAAAATAAGGGTTTTGAAACAGATCACTTTTCGAAAAAGATTCTAATTCTTCTTTAAATGCGGGACTTTTCGTGATATAATCGCCCCAAGGAGCGCTTAATCCCACTTTTCTGAATTTTAGGATTTCATCTGGTAATCGTTCTGCCATAGCTGATTTTAGAATGAATTTCCATTTTTTTCCTGCAAATAGCCATTTGTCTTCCAATGAGCCTAAGCCAATTACTAATCTGGGGTCCAAAAACGGTTCCCGGCATTCTATTGAAGCACCCATAGTGCAGCGGTCATTTCTGTCCAGCAACGAACATAAATAGGTATGTTGGTCAAAATAAAGCGCTTGTCTTCTTAAATTGGCGGGGTATAATGTTTTTGCCTCTTTATAAATTTGTTTCCTGTATTCATTTTTTGGAAGCGTTTCAATTCCATAATTCTCCTCAATATCTTTCGGATAAATATTCGAGCCATTAAAAATTACCAACTCAGATTTTTTAGTAATTTGGGCATATCGCGTTAACTTTTCGTAACGCGGCTTATTTGTGAATAGGTCTAAATTGCTAATTGTTGCTATGGAATTCAATAGTGATGGATATTGTAAGGCCTTATATCTAACATAACCGCCCATTAATTCATCGGCTCCTTCACCGGAAAGTAATACTTTTACGGATGGTTTTGCCATTTGTGAAACTGCCAATAAGTGCGGTTCACTCAAATGCATGATGGGTTCGTCCTGAAAATAAGTAGCGCTTATTAATTTATCGTAAAGGTTTTTATTCTCTAATTGCATCGTATGAAAACCATAATCGAATTTCTCTGCCATCATTTTGGCTAAATGCGCTTCGTTATGTTCTTTCTCTTTGAAACCAATGTTAAAAGTTTGTATGTCTTTGTAATTCTGATGGTGTAAAGATGCCAAAACAGAGGAAGAATCCAGTCCGCCGCTTAATAAAACACCAACAGGAACATCACTTACCATTCGTAATTTTATGGAATCATCAAATGTTTCCCTAAACCATTCCACTGGATTTTTTATTTCAGGCTGGTTTTGAATTTCCTTTTTCAAATTCCACCATTTTTCTGTAGTGACTTTTCCTCCTTCGTGAATAGTCATTATATGTCCAGGCAGCACTTTTTTTACGTTTTCGTATAAAGTGTTTTCGCCGGCAACAAACCGATTAAAGATATATTCTTCTAATCCTTCTTGCGCCATTTTGAGAGGTACGCCGGCTGTGAAAAGTGCTTTTTGTTCAGAAGCAAAATAGAAAGTCTCATTGTAAAAGGAATAATATAGAGGTTTGACGCCCATTCGGTCTCGAACTACGGTCAGTTTTTTTTCCATTTTATCCCAAATAGCAAAAGAAAACATGCCGTTAAGACGGTTGAGCATTTTTAAACCATGCAATTGAAATAATTTCAACAAAACTTCAGTATCAGAATTTGTTCTGATATCAAATCCGTTGCTTTTTAGTTCGGGATAAAATTCCTTAAAATTGTAAATTTCTCCATTATAAACAAGTACATATCTACCGTCATCTGAAAGAAAAGGCTGGTGCCCCGCCATGGAAACATCAAGAATTGATAGTCTCCTGTGGCCAAAACCAATATTATTTTCAACGAACAATCCTTGATCATCAGGTCCGCGATGCTCTAGCGAATCACGCATCTTTGTCAGAATACGTTCGTCAACTTTTTTTTGTGATTGTAAATGCAAGATTCCATTAATTCCACACATATTTAATTGGTGCTAGTAGTGTTAATTAACAGGTGGTATTTATCAGCAATAATTTTCATGTTTGTATTGTAATTGGCATTTTCTTCTACAAATTTTCTGTTTTTCAAAACAGCATTATTTCTATGATCACTATTATTATAGGACCATATTAATTCATCAGCGAGCATTTCATAATCATCAACCGGAATTAATTGACCGTTTTCTCTGTGCTTAATCCAACTTTGGTTTCCTATTATGTCTGTGACAACAGGATAGCAATTGCAGGCCATTGCTTCAAATAAAGAGGCTGAAACCCCTTCGGTAATTGGCATACTAATATAAAAGTTAGATTGCTGCAATAATTTCGGTAATTCTATATTTGGAATTCTTCCGGTAAAGTTTACTTTATTTTCAATTTTTAGTTTTTTGGCTAATTCTTTCAATTTTGAAAGTTGGGTTCCGTCTCCAATGATAGTAAGAACAAAATCGATTCCCTTTTGGTTTAAAATACCAAAAGATTTTAAAATGATATCATGACGGTATTCTGGCAGCAAGGAGCGGGTTACAATAGCACAAATTTTTTCAGGATCAGCATTGTTTTTATTTGCAAATTGCACTAAATCAATTCCTTTTGGTAATACCAAAACTTTGCTCATATCTACCTTGGCTTCAATCATGGAAATAGTCATCACTGGACCCCAAGCATGTATCAAATCTGCTTTTTTAAAAGCATAATGTTGAATGACTTTTTTTAGCGGTAATAAAATGGATTTTTTAGGCCATAAATCTGTTTTACCCTGTTGCGCAATTGCAACGGGTTTCACTCCGGATAAGCCAGCAAGAAAACCGTAACTGGTGGTTCTCTCGGCAATAATCATATCTGGCTGATGTAATTTGATTATTTTTTTTATTTTAAAAATGGCAAATTTAAATTCGAAAATCCTTAAAATTCGTTTGTGAATGCAATTACTAGGCATTTTTAATTCCCATGTAATAATTTCAAAATCCCCAAATTCTTTCAGACCATTCATCCATGTGATGGCGTCAGCTCTGTAGGATTCTCCAAGGAAAAGTATTTTCTTTTTTTTTGCCAAAATATATTATTCTTCAGAAGTTAGGGCGCGATTGATAAAATCATTCAACGGTTTTAGTGCTATTAATTTTTTACTCACTGTAGCAACAAAATCTTTTTTTGTTACTGCTGAAATATCAATTCTCTGAGTAGACTCAAAGCTTTTTAGTTTTAATAAGTCAATCGCAGGATGGTCTTTTTCGTAACCTCTTGGGGGATTTTTAAGTGTGTTCTTTTCATTTCGATCAAAATCCGTAAACTCTTTTTTGAACTCTTTTGCATTAAGGATTGCTTCTAAATCATCATGGAAATAAGCAATTTCTTTGCGCATTTTTTTTAAATCCGCCGCTTCAGGACAATACAGTCCTCCGGCAATAAAGCTGGCTCCTTTTTCGATTTGAATATAATATCCTGAACGATTCATTCCTTTTGCACCAGAAGAAATCCAAATGCCCACGTGTGATTTATATGGGGACTTGTCTTTGGAGAATCGAATATCCCGGTTGATTCTGAAAGTACAATTCTTTACTTCCAGCATTTCTAGTGATGGGTCCAATGGTTTCATTGCATCAAGTAAATCACCAATGAGCTGATGTAAATCTTTTTTGAAAGCTTCGTACCGTTTTTTATTCTCCAAAAACCAATCTCTATTGTTATTGGCTTTTAAATCTTCCAGAAATTGTAAAGTGTCTTTTGAAAGCATCTAAATATTATTGTAATTGTTTTTTTAAATCTTCTTCACTAATAAAACCGGAATGTTTCCATTTTACTTCTTTATTTTCATATAATAATAAAGTAGGGAGTTCGCTGATTTTCATTTCAGAAATTAAAGTTTTATTTTCATCAGCATTCAATCTCACAATTCTTACTTTATCGGCTAGCTCTTTTTGCATTTGTAAAATATACGGAGTCATTTTTTTGCATGGAGCACACCATTCTGCATAGAAATTAATCAGTACTTTTTTGTCGGTATTTAATAGTTCACTGTATTCCTCGCTGCACATTCCTATGATTTTGTCAGTTGGTTTAGACAATCCGGCCGCATCCCATTTTAGCATTCCACCTTGTAATTCGTAAATAGTGGTAAAGCCTAATTCTTCTAATTTTGCTGCAGCTTGTTTGCTTCTTCCTCCGCTTTTGCAATACACAAAAACAGGTTTTGTTTTATCGTATGCTGCTGCTTTGGTAACGAAATCAGTACCATTCCAATTTACATTAGCGGCATTGTCGATATGTCCCGAGATAAATTCTTCAGGAGTTCGAACATCCAGAATTTGTGCGTTTGGGGTTGCTGCAATTTTTTCAGCAAAAGCTGCAGGCTCAATAGTTTTTGTTTTTTTTGAAGTTTGTCCATTACAGGATAAAACAGCAAATGATATGAGTAGGAGGAATATAAGGCGGTACTTCATGGTAACTAAGATTTGAAATTTGTGTAGGCTAAAGTAGGTAATTTTTCAACTTTCGAATTATATAAACTATTAAATAAAAGTTATAAATTAAAAATTTTATAGCTCTGATGCGTCGATTTTACAATAGCTTCTGTGCGTTCAGGATGTGTATCTGAAATAAACAACTGTCCAAAAGTGTCACTATTAACCATTTCAACTATTTTAGCCACTCTGCTTTCGTCTAATTTATCGAATATATCATCAAAAAGGAGAATAGGTTTTACGCCACTTTGTTTTTTTAAAAATTCAAATTGAGCTAGTTTCAAGGCAATCAAAAATGATTTTTGTTGTCCCTGGGAGCCAAATTTCTTGATAGGATGATTGTCTATTTCAAATGACAAATCATCTTTATGGGTCCCTACGCTTGTGTAATGTATAGCCCTGTCTTTATTGATATTTTCTTGTAAAAGTGTCAATAAATTATTTTCGAATAAATGGCTTTCGTAGATCAATTGCACCGTTTCCTGAGAACCGGTTATCGCTTGATGATGCACATTAAAAATAGGGATAAACTGATCGATAAATTCTTTCCTTTTTTCGAAAATATATTTTCCAAAATTATTAAGCTGCTCATTATATATAGAAAGGGTGTCATTTTCAAAAACATGGTTCAGCGCGAAATATTTCAATAAAGCATTGCGCTGACTCATTACTTTTTGGTATTGAATGAGTTGTTGCAGATAGTGGGAATCCAATTGCGAAATTACGCTGTCCATAAACTTTCGTCTCGTTTCGCTACCTTCAACGATCAAATCCGTGTCGGCAGGTGAAATAATGACCAAAGGAATGAAACCAATATGATCCGAAAATTTATCGTAGGCTTTCCCATTACGCTTTAATATTTTTTTCTGTCCCTTTTTTAGACTGCAAAGAATTTGTTCGTTTCTTCCGTTTTTTTCGAATTCTGCATCAATCACAAAAAATTCTTCACCATGTTTAATATTCTGGACGGCTAATGGATTGAAATAGCTTTTACCGTAAGATAAATGGTAGATTGCATCAAGCACATTCGTCTTTCCTATTCCGTTTTTGCCTACAAAACAATTTATTTTGGTGTCAAATTCGAAATTTGCTTCCGAAAAATTCTTATAATTGAATAATGAAATCTTTTTTAAATACATGGGAAGGCTTGCTGGTATTGAGAACTTTGATGTTTTTTAACAAGTGTTTCAAAGCGGGTGCAAATTATTGAAAAATATCGATAAAAATGGCTTTTAGATTTTTTCTCTGCTAATTATTTTGCCTTTGGAAAGAAAGAACCACTTGTAATATTTTTTTTGAATATAAAAGCATATTTTTTGTGTCGGTTTGAATAAAAATTTTATTTTTGCGATTCACTAAATTAAAAATAAATGGCTACTTACAGTAAAAGAGGATATAAAGCACCAAAAGAAAAAGAAGTAAAAGACACAGTTGAAGAGGTACAAGTTGATGAAAAAGACAGTGCAACTGCAGGTGTTTTTTCTAAATTAGATGAAACAGCGTCAAAAACGGAAGACTGGGTAGCCAGAAATCAAAAAATCATTATTGGATTAGTTGCCGGTGTTGCTATATTTACTGTTGGTTATTTAGCGTATCAAAAATTTATTGCTACGCCGAAACAAGACGAAGCTGCTAACGAAATGTTTGTTGCACAACAAAATTTCCAAAAAGCTACAGACGGAGTTGCCAGTGATTCATTATATAAGTTGTCTTTAAATGGTTCTGAAGGTAAATTTGGGTTTATCAAAATTGCAGATGAATATTCTGGAACTGATGCTGGAAATCTAGCAAATTATTATGCAGGGATGGCTTATTTAAATACTGGAAAATATGCGGAAGCGATTGATTTTTTGAGTAAATTTAACTCAGAAGATATTGTATTGAATGCTATGGCAAAAGGTGCAATAGGAGATGCGTATTCACAACAAAAAAAACCAAAAGAAGCTTTAGAGAATTATGTAAAAGCTGCTGAGGCAAATAAAAATGATTTTACAACTCCACGTTTCTTGTTGAAAGCTGGTAAGACAGCTTTAGCTTTAGGAAATAAAGAAGAGGCAATAAAATATTTCACAGATATTAAAGATAATTATGATGCAAGCCCAGAGGCTGCTTCAATCGATGTCTTAATAGGATTAGCACAATAAAAAGTGTTTAGTTATCAGTAGCAGTAGGCAGTTTATTCTGCTAACTGAATACTGAACACTGAGTACTGAAAACTAAAAAATATGGCTACCGTAAATAAAAACTTATCCGAGTACGATAAAAATTCAATCCCAAACGCGAAAAATTTTCGCTTTGGGATTGTTGTTTCAGAATGGAATGATTCTATAACTGAAGGACTTTATAAAGGTGCTATAGAAGCCCTTTTGGAAAACCAAGTGCCGGCCCAGCATATTATTCGCTGGAATGTTCCTGGAAGTTTCGAACTTATATATGGATCAAAGAAAATGTTACAAACGCAGAATGTTGATGCCGTTATTGCTATTGGATGTGTGATTCAAGGGCAAACGAAACATTTTGATTTTGTATGCGAAGGGGTGACTCAAGGAATAAAAGACTTGAATGTTCAAACAGATATTCCTGTTATTTTTTGTGTTTTGACTGATAATACCATGCAACAATCTATTGATAGAAGTGGGGGAATTCATGGTAATAAAGGTACTGAAGCGGCTATTGCAGCCATAAAAATGGCCTATATTCGCCAACAAGCTTCGTTGTCACATCAAATCGACAATCAACATTTATTGTCTTCGGGAGCTATTCAAATAGAAGAAGGGACGCCTTTAGAGTTAAAGGAATAAAAAATAATATTTTTTCATTATCTTAAATTATAAAGAAAACCTACTTGATTTGAGTAGGTTTTCTTCATTGAACTATTAAAGAATTTTTTAATAGTTTCTCGGTATACAAAAATGTATTACGATGATTATAAATGATAATGATTTAGCCAAAGGAATTATTCATGTGCATGAGCTGCTTCAAGATTAATATCAGACAGAGCAATTTCTGTTAATGATACATCAGCTTTTTTCTCTTCTTCGAGAGTTTTCGCCAATAAAGTTGAAGCTTTATTTTCTACCAGTGTTACTGCATAAGCATGTAATGTACCATAGGTAGCAATTTCATAGTGTTCTACTTTTTGTGCTGCGGCAATAATTGCTGCATCGCGTACAACTCCTATTTGTGTTTCTTCCATAATACCATCGGCTTCTTTCAGTAATCCTTCCATAGCATCACATTTTTTACCAACTGCTTTTAGGCCTAAAGATTCAAATATTTTTTCTAAACGATTAACATGTTCCTCTGTTTCTTTTAAATGGTGTTCGAAGGCATGTATCAGTTTTGACGAAGTAGCATTTTTTGCCATTTTTGGTAAGGCTTTCGTCAACGCATGCTCTGCCCAAAAGATGTCTTTTAATCCATCTTCAAAAAAATCTCTCAAACCTTGTGCTGCATCTGGTTTTGCTTTTACAGCTCCTTTTTTGGATTCCACTTTTGCATTTTCTTGTTTTTCATTGGTCGTTTTCATAATTGTTGTTTTTAATGGTTAACTTCTTTGATATAACAAATTTAAGTTTTAAACCTGTAAAAGGATTATAGAATTTCGTTAAAAAATTTCAAAATTAACACTTTATATCGTTGTTTATCAACCACTTGAATGGTTTAGTAAATCCTCGCTATTTTAGTCTGTGATTAATAATAAAACCCAACAGAAATTCATTAAATTTGTAGCTCTTGGTTTTAAAAACTTTAAACCTTAAACTTTAAACCTAAATTTTTTAATGTCGAGTATCATTCAATTACTTCCTGATCATGTTGCCAACCAAATTGCTGCTGGAGAAGTCGTTCAAAGACCCGCTTCTGTGGTCAAAGAATTGCTCGAAAATGCTGTAGATGCAAGAGCAACGGATATAAAATTAATTATTAAAGATGCAGGAAAGGCATTGGTTCAGGTTATTGACAATGGTTTAGGCATGTCTGTCACAGATGCACGTTTGTGTTTTGAGCGGCATGCCACTTCCAAAATTCGTCAGGCCGAAGATTTATTTTCTTTGCATACCAAAGGTTTTCGTGGCGAAGCATTAGCCTCAATTGCGGCTATTGCACACATGGAAATGAAAACCAAACAGGATCAAGAGGAGTTAGGGACGCATATAGTCATTGAAGGCAGTAAGTTTGTATCACAAGAGGTAGCGGTTTTGCCAAAAGGGACTTCATTTGCGGTCAAAAATTTATTTTTTAATATTCCTGCACGTCGTAATTTTCTAAAGTCGGATACGGTGGAATATCGTCATGTTATTGATGAGTTTCAACGCGTGGCTTTGGCCCACCCAAAAATACATTTTACCTTTTATCACAACGGTAGCGAAATGTTCAATTTGCCTCCTTCCACTTTAAGACAAAGGATTGTCAATGTTTTTTCTGGTAAAACCAATGAGAAATTAGTGCCCGTTCAGGAAGAAACGGAAATAGTCAGTATTCAAGGTTTTGTCAGCAAACCTGAATTTGCCAAAAAGAATCGTGGGGAACAATTTTTCTTTGTTAACGATCGGTTTATTAAAAGCGGTTATTTGCATCATGCTGTTATGGCTGCTTATGACGGAATTTTGAAAGATGGCACACAACCGAGTTATTTTTTATATTTATCAGTACCTCCCAATACAATTGATATCAATATTCATCCCACAAAAACGGAGATTAAGTTTGATGACGAGCATGCGTTATATGCTATTTTAAGAGCTTCGATAAAACATAGTTTGGGTCAGTTTAATGTAGCGCCAGTTTTGGATTTTGAACGGGATTCAAATTTAGATACACCTTATCATTACAAAGACTTAGAGGGCGCAACACCAACCATTCAAGTAGACGGTAATTTCAATCCGTTTTCTGACGATAAACCCAACAAGCATTATTCCAATTATAAAAAGCCGGAACCAACAGCAAACTGGGAAAGTTTATATGTAGGTTTAAAACAAGATACGGACGAAATTGGTAGTATCACTTTCGAAAATGATGAAGTCACCTCTTCTTTATTCAATGATGAAGAAGTGGATCATGCGGTACATAAAACCTATCAAATTCATAAAAAATATATTGTTTCTTCTATAAAATCTGGGATGGTAATTGTAGATCAACAAAGGGCGCATCAGCGTGTTTTGTACGAACAATTTCTTGTAAATATGACCGTTTTGCAGGCGTCGAGCCAACAGTTATTGTTTCCTTTGAACTTGTTTTTTTCATCAAGCGAAATGGAGCTCATTGGGGAGTTACAATTATCACTGATGAATACTGGTTTTGTTTTTGAAGAAACAAATAAAGACCACATCGTCATTTCAGGAATTCCTGTGAATGTTACAGAGAGTGAAGTGTCAATTGTTTTGGAACAATTATTAAGTGATTTACAAGATGGAATTCCAGAAAGCAGTTTCAGTCAAAATGACACGATTGCTAAGTCAATGGCTAAAAGTTTAGCCGTTAAAACAGGAACCCATCTTACAGAAAAAGAACAGGAAAATTTGGTAAACGGGCTTTTTGCCTGCAAGGACCCCAATGTTTCACCATTTTATAAACCCACTTTCATCACAATGCGTGTGGAAGATTTAGACAAAAAATTTGCAGTATGAGAAACGTAACGGAAACGGTTAAGCAATTAATCATTATTAATATTTTATTCTATGTTGGAACATTGGCTTTGGGGGATGTGACCTATAAGTTTCTAGCGTTGTATTTTCCTGAAAATTCCAGTTTTCAATATTGGCAACCGCTTACTCATATGTTCATGCATGGAGGATTGATGCATATATTTTTCAATATGTTTGCCTTATACTCGTTTGGTTCTGCCTTGGAACAAATGTGGGGTAGTAAAAAATTCTTGTTTTTTTATATATCTTGCGGTTTAGGTGCTGCACTGTTGCATACAGGAGTAAATTACTATTATTTTCAGGATAGTTTGAATACGCTGTTAGCAAATGGATTTCAAAAAACTCAGATCTTGCAAATTTTGAACGAAGGTAAAATCGATACGAGATGGCAGGAAATCTTATCAGTTTCTGACTTGCAAAATTTCACAAGTGCTTATCTAGGAACTGCAGTTGGTGCTTCCGGAGCTATTTATGGAGTGATAGTTGCTTTTGCTTTTATGTTTCCAAATGCCGAATTGGCATTGATGTTTATTCCGATTCCGATAAAAGCAAAGTTTTTTGTGCCAGGTTTAGTTTTAGTGGATCTTTATTTAGGAATTTCCGGCAAATCAATTTTCGGAGGTGGAGGAATAGCTCATTTTGCACACGTTGGTGGTGCTTTATTTGGTTTTATCATAATGTGGTATTGGAAGAGAAATCAGTTCAATCAAAATCGTTGGAATTAATTGAGATATCACCGTGTTGGAGATAACAAAGTTTGCGAATTTTAGATAGTCCGATGAGGGATAATAAATTGAAAATAGAATTTTATATATTTACGAAACAGAATTCTTAACCGAAAAAATAGACAATGAGTATTATTGATGACTTGAAATTACAGTATAAATTAGGTGGAATTGCCCAAAGGTTAATTTATTGGAACGTATCCTGTTTTCTGATTTCATTAATTTTTTTCTATCAATTTAAGTTAGGAGCGTTTGATTTTCCTTCTTGGATTGCTCTTTCTTCAGAGCCTTCTAATTTTATTTTTAAACCTTGGACTTTCCTAACGTATTCTTTTTTTCATGATGGTTTTTGGCATTTGTTTTTCAATATGATGGTCCTTAATTTTTCAAGCTCTTTGTTTTTGACTTTTTTTACTCCTAAACAATTTTTGGGACTTTATATATTGAGTGGTATATTTGCAGGGATCGCTTTTGTTGCGGGGTATTATTTTTTAAATTTAAGTGCTTCGATTGTAGGCGCTTCTGCCGCAATTATGGCTGTTTTGGTTGCTGCGACCACTTATCATCCTCTAATGAATGTTCGATTGTTACTTATTGGTAACGTAAAACTATGGCATATCACCTTTGTAATTGTTTTACTGGATCTAATGCAATTTAGACTGGAAAATACTGGCGGCCATATTTCTCACCTTTCAGGAGCATTATTTGGTTTTATTTTTATTAAATTGCTTGAAAATGGAATTGATTTAAGTAAAATAATATCACGTGTTTTAGATTTTTTTGCAAATATTTTTACCAAATCTCCTTCCACACCATTCAAAAAGGTACATAAAAATTACAGCAGGCCTGTTGAAAAAAGTGTTTCCAGAATCATAAAAAAAGACAAAGCACAACAACAAATTGACGAAATTTTAGATAAAATTAGTCAGTCTGGTTATGATAGTTTGACAAAAGAAGAGAAAGAATTTTTATTCAAAGCAGGGAAGTAAGTTGGTAGTTTTCAGTTGCAGTATGAAGAAAAAAATAAAATAAATGAAAAACCTCTCGTGGTTCAATAAAGTAATGTTTTTTTTGAATATAGTTCTAATTGTATTAACATTTATAGCTTATGTTTTACCATTTTTAGCACCTAAAACTTTTCCGTTTTTAGCTGTTTTAACCCTATTTATGCCATTCTTTTTTATAATGAATGGGCTTTTCTTTGTTTATTGGTTCTTACAATTTAAAAAGAGAATGATTTTGTCTGGTTTGGTACTTCTGATCGGAATCACTTTTATAAATAAATTTTATAAATTTTCTTCGAATGATTTGCCTGTAGCGGAAAATGATTTTACAGTAATGAGTTATAATGTTCACCTTTTCAATGTATTCAAATGGATTGATAGGGACGATGTTCCTACTGAGATTTTAGCTTTTGTAAATGAGAAAAACCCGGATATTTTATGCATACAGGAATATTCCTCTTCGGCTAATATAGATTTTAAAGTCTATCCACATCGATATATTTTTACGGATGGTAATAATGTAAAAACAGGACAGGCTATTTTTTCTAAATTTCCCATTATTGACCAAGGAAGTATAGTTTTTGCGAACACCACTAATGATATCATTTTTGCTGATATTAAAAAAGGAAAAGATATAATTAGGGTATATAATATGCATTTGCAGTCCTTAAAAATATCTCCTGATGTTAATGAAATCAATGAAAATATTGAGGTAATTAATCAGGATAAATCCCAAATGATGTTCAAAAGAATTAGTGTTGCTTTCAAAGAGCAACAGGAACAAGCAGAGAAGTTCATGGAACATAAGAATAAGTGTCAGTATCCTATAATAATCTGTGGAGACATGAATAACAGTGCTTTTTCCTATGTTTACAGGAGCATAAAAGGGAAACTGCAAGATAGCTTTGAAGAAGCTGGTAAAGGATTTGGAGTTACCTATAAATTTAAATATTATCCTGCAAGAATTGATTATATTTTTGCAGATGACAGAATGAAAATTAAAAAATTCGAAAGTTTTCCTGACTTTATAAATTCAGATCATTTTCCTGTTATGGCCAGAATGTCATTTGAAGGAGAATGATTTCGGAACCCTATTTTATAATCAGTTCTTGTTTCTTTAAATAACCTAAAGCATATTTTCCTTCATTAAATAACAAATCAAGAACGCTAAGATTATTGATAAAACCGTATTTATCGTCAAAGACCTGAGTATAACTTTCAAATGAAGAAGAATCTTTTTTTCCGTTTACTAAAGCTCTAAAATCTTCATATTCATTCGGATCGACTTCATGAAAGTATTCGGTTGTCGTGGTATATTCCAATTTCATTCGTAAACATTTAGATACAATTTCTAAAGTTTCCAAATTTAAATCCAATAAGAAATTGTATTTTTTTTCGAAAATTGGACGAAGGTCATCTTCAAAAAATTCAAAGAAGGGCGAACTTCGGTAAGCCGCTTCCAGTGATTTGAAATGCTGTTTTTGCCAATCAAAATCAGTTTCTATTTGAATGTCTTTTGTTTTTTGGTGACTTTCTTTAGAATGCTTCACTGGAATATTCAAAAGCTGAATCCCGTTGGGACTATAGATATATGTTCTGTTGCGATTGGTTTGTTTCTGAAAATTATCCTCTATCTCAAACAATGTGTTTTCTGATTGCGCAAGAGCAGCAAAATGACTTATCGAAGGGAAATAGGTAGGATGGAGTAGAATGTCCATTTGGTTATTCGTTAATTTGGTTATTTGTTTTTTTCCGTTGATTTGTCTATTTGATAATTTCGAA
This sequence comes from Flavobacterium zhoui, assembly GCF_042787235.1. NCBI lineage: Bacteria > Pseudomonadati > Bacteroidota > Flavobacteriia > Flavobacteriales > Flavobacteriaceae > Flavobacterium > Flavobacterium zhoui. Next base: position 170,947 of record NZ_JBHZPY010000004.1, on the reverse strand, counting down.
GACCATTTAATTTGTTTGTTACACTTTCAATATCTTGCCTTAATTTTAAATAATCATCTTCAATAATAATATTTAACTCAAAAGATAATATCAACTGATTTAAGACTTCAATGGCTGAACTAAAAGCCATTGTTGTGAAGTGCGCCTTGTCTTTATATGAATTTCTTGCAGAACCTTCGGCAATATTTGAACATATGGAAACTGATGCTCTTCTTAATTGTGAAATTAATCCAAATTTCTCTGAATCAGGAAAAGTTGAAGTCAATATATAAATTGATTTAGCAAACTCTTTTGCTTCATTCCAAACCTCTAGTTTCTCAAATGAATAAGTGTACATTTTATTTGGTGATTTGTTAAGTAAATTACTAAGTTATTTGAAACATAAATTCCATATTTATCTAATGACTAAGATATTGTTTCAGTCTATGCGATCAAATAACCAAATTAACGAATAACCGAATTAATCTTTCTTCTCTTTTCTTTTTTTCCAAAAATATTCTCCAACAAAGAAAGCAACTAAACCAAGTAGAAATAATTTAAAATACGATTGTGGTTGTCCTTCCCCGCTAACAGTTGTAAAAACTCTATCCCAACGGATTTTGTTTAGACCTTTTCCATTAGTGTCCCAACTCATCCAGATAAATATAGGTTTCCCTACAATATGATCCTCGGGTACATAGCCCCAATAACGGCTATCCTCTGAGTTGTGACGGTTGTCTCCCATCATCCAGTAATAATTTTGTTTGAAGGTGTAACTCTTAACAAGTGCTCCGTTCAGTCTTATTTCATTGCCTATAACTTTTAGATCATTTTTTTCAACGTTATCATTCTTTTCATATTCAGTGATAATCCTTTTATAAAACGGCAAAGTCTCTGTTGTTAAAGCAACAGTTTTTCCTTTTTGTGGAATATAAATTGGACCAAAATTATCACGATTCCATTTGTTGATATGAGGGAATATTCCAGTTTCAACTCCTTTAGCGATTTGTCTTGTAACAGATACTATTCCGGGAACATTTTTTAATCGTTCGGCTCCAGCTGCAGTAAGTGCTTTTAAGAATAAAGTATCTCTTAGTTCGCTTTTAAAACCAGCTTCGTCTGTTATGTTTAAATCTTTTATTAAATATTCAAAATCGATAGGTGTTTTTCCATCTAAAGCTACCGCATACGAATATTGAGGTTTAGCTCGTTCCGGCATAACCAATATTTTGCCATCGATATAAACAATTCCATCTTTTATAGATAAGCTATCGCCAGGAACTCCAACACATCTTTTTACATAATTGGATTTTTTATCTACAGGTTTCAATACATGTCTTTTTGAAGTATCAAAAAACTTATAAACAGTATCTACAGGCCAGTTGAAAACGACTATATCTGTTCTGTCAATAGTTTGAAAACCAGGTAATCTCAAGTAAGGTAATTGAGGCCAGTTTAAATACGATTTTCTTTTAGTCAAAGGAATTGAATCATGTACCATTGGCAAAGCCACGGTTGTCATAGGAACTCTGGCTCCATAATTCATTTTGCTCACAAATAAAAAGTCACCAATTAACAAAGATTTCTCCAGTGAAGAGGTGGGGATCGTGTAAGGTTGTATAAAATAGGTGTGCACTAAAGTAGCTACGATGACAGCAAAAAGCAATGAGCTAATTGTGTCGGCTGTTTTGTTCTCAGGTTGCAAACTTCGGTCAGCTATGTAATCTAGTTTTTGGGTATAATTGATGTAATAGATATAGAACCCAAAAGTTATTATTCCTAAAAAAGTATCTAAACTAGATTTTTTTCCAAAACTTCTTAAGGTTTCAATCCAAATAACAGGAAACATAATCAGGTTTACAATTGGAATGAACAGCAATACGGTCCACCAGGTCGGACGACCAATAATCTTCATTAAAACAATTGCATTATATACTGGAATGGCTGCTTCCCAACGTTTTCTGCCGGCACTTTCATATAATTTCCATGTCCCCAAAAAGTGAACTATTTGTACAAGCAGGAAAAATACAAACCATTGATATAGTGTCATAATATGTTTATTTGGTTAATCGTTTATTTGTTTATTCGAAATTTAGAAAGTTTTATGATTTTTAAAAATCTAACTATCTAAATCTAATACGTCTTTCATTGTAAAAACACCGTGTTTGCCTACAATCCATTCGGCTGCAATTACAGCACCTAGTGCAAAACCTTCACGATTGTGCGCTGTATGTTTGATTTCTATTGCATCCACTGCCGAATTATAAGTTACAGTATGCGTTCCGGGAACTGTACCAATTCTTTTGGTTTCGATATGAATCTGATTTGCTTCCGGCTTTTCAAGAGTCCAATTAGTGTAGGAACTATTCTCGATAACTCCTTTTGCTAAGGAAATGGCTGTTCCACTTGGTGCGTCCAGTTTTTGAGTATGATGGATTTCTTCCATATCAATACTATAGCTATCGAATTTTGACATTATTTTAGCTAAATATTCATTGAGTTCAAAGAAAATATTTACGCCTAAACTAAAATTCGAGCTGGAGATAAACCCTCCGTTTTTTTCTTTGCACAACGCCAACATTTCATCGTAATGTTCTAACCAGCCAGTTGTCCCTGAAATTACCGGAACATTTGCATGGAAACAATTTGAAATGTTGCTCACAGCAGCAGTTGGAACGCTAAAATCGATGGCAACATCTGCTTCTGAAAGTCCATCATAAGTGTTGAATTCATCTTTTTTCAAAACAATTTCATGACCTCTTTCCAATGCAATCCTTTCAATTACCTGACCCATTTTTCCGTATCCTAAAAGTGCAATTTTCATTTGTGTGTTATTTGTGATTAAAAAAATCAGAAAGTAAATAAATCTTGGTTTTTTTACTTTCTAAAAATTGTAATTAAGTGTTAGACCAACATTAGTCTTAAATGTTACATCGTTGGGATAAATAATAGGTCGTACTGACAGGTTCTCATCTACATTAAATTGTAGTAGAGCAGCATCAACATTTGCGTCAATGATATTTAATGCATAGAAGGCTAAAGTTACTAAAGCCGATAAATCACGATTTCGTTGATAAAATTTCTGACCGGCAATCAATCTCGTATTGTCCAGATACGTATAATTATCATCCGTATATCCTTCTAACCTTCGTTTATAGGCATCTCTATATTGATGGTATTTTTTATTATTGTCAATATAAAAATAAAGACTGGTTCCAATGGCTCCATAAACAAGTGGTATTTTCCAATATTTTTTGTTGTATGCTTGCCCCAATCCAGGCAAAACAGCCGAATAAAATGCAGCTTTGGCCGGTGTCAAAGGATCTATGTTATTCGATTTCAAAGTGTCTTTTGCGACCAACACCGCTTCTGTTTCCGTTTGTGCAAAAACAGTAGTATTTCCTACTATAAAAAGGAATAAAGCGATGAAAATGATTTTATACACTACTCGTTTATTAGTTTAATGATTCGATTGAAGTCTTCTTCGGAATGGAATGGAATAGTGATTTTTCCTTTACCGTTTCCAGCTACTTTTACATCGACTTTGGTACCAAAGTAATTCGCAAAAGTGCTTTTGTGTGAATCAGCAATTTCAAACGATGCTGCTTTAGCTTTACCGGCAGGTTTAGGTTTTAAACTTTCTTGATAATTTTTAACTAATGACTCCGTATCACGAACTGAGAGATTCTGACTTACGATTTTTTGATAAATATCCGTTTGAATATCTTGGTCTTCAATATTAATTATCGCACGACCATGGCCCATGCTGATAAAACCATCCCGAATTCCGGTTTGGATGATCGGATCTAATTTTAAAAGTCTCAAATAATTAGCAATTGTAGATCGTTTTTTACCCACACGTTCACTCATTTGTTCTTGAGTCAATTGAATTTCGTCAATCAATCGTTGGTATGAAAGTGCAATTTCTATCGGATCTAAATCATGACGTTGAATATTTTCAACTAATGCCATAACCAATGATTCGTTATCATTTGCAATACGAATATAAGCAGGAACTGTTTTCAATCCCACAAGAGTAGACGCACGAAGACGACGTTCTCCGGAAATTAACTGGTATTTATTAAAGTCTAATTTTCGAACTGTAATAGGCTGAATAACGCCTAATTCCTTGATAGAAGTTGCTAATTCTCTCAATGATTCTTCATTGAAATTACTTCTCGGTTGAAACGGATTTATTTCTATAGCATCTATTTCAAGCTCAATAATATTTCCTACAACTTTATCGGCATTTTTATCATTAACGGATTTTATATCGTTCTCCGGATCTTTCAATAACGCAGATAATCCTCTTCCTAAGGCTTGTTTTTTTATTGCTTTTGCCATAAAACTATTTACTGTTTTTCTTTATAACTTCTTGAGCCAAATGCAGGTAATTTGTAGCTCCCTTACTTGTTGCATCGTAGTTTATAATGCTTTCGCCAAAACTAGGTGCTTCGCTCAATTTTACATTTCTTTGAATAATTGTATCAAAAACCATATCGTTAAAGTGTTTTTGAACCTCTTCTACCACTTGATTTGATAATCGCAATCTAGAGTCGAACATCGTTAATAATAAACCTTCGATATCTAAATCGGCATTATGGATTTTTTGGATACTTTTTATTGTATTCAATAACTTCCCTAAACCTTCCAAAGCAAAATATTCACATTGAATTGGGATGATTACAGAGTCGGCGGCAGTCAACGCGTTTAACGTTAACAATCCAAGTGATGGTGCGCAATCTATTATAATAAAATCATAGTCATCTTTAACGCTTTCCAATGCTTTTTTTAGCATATATTCCCTGTTTTCTTTGTCGACTAATTCGATTTCAATGGCAACAAGATCAATATGAGATGGGATAATGTCTACATTTGGAGCAGAACATTTTATGATGGCCTCTTTCGGGGTATGACTGTGTTCTAAAATTTGATAAGTTCCTATCTCAACGTTTTCTACATCAATACCTAAGCCAGAGCTTGCATTTGCTTGAGGATCTGCATCTATTAGTAAAACTCTTTTTTCTAAAACACCTAATGAAGCAGCAAGATTTACAGACGTTGTAGTCTTTCCAACTCCACCTTTTTGATTAGCAATCGCAATGATTTTGCCCATTTATTTTTCTAAATTTTGAACCGTAAAAATACAATTATTTATGGTTTCTAAAAATCTATTTTGTTAACATTTGTTAAAGCTTGATTCCTTGCTATTTGGCCTATTCGCATTTTTTTAATTGAGGTCGTTTTTTGGAGCTATTCCAGCTGTTCGTTTCAATCCCGATACTTCGGGGCTTGAGCTTCACCCTTTTTTCTATTGCCATAAAAGGAGCTTCCTTTGGTCGCTCTTTTCTGTCAGGGAAAAATTAGCTTTTAGCTCTGCGAAGCTTTCCTCTGCCACATTTGGGCAAGGTGACTTGTGGCTGGATAATGCTATGGAAAAACAAATTTATTTTAGATTTTCACATCAAATAAATTTAGTCCTTATTTCTGAAATAGTTTTGGATAAGCCAAAAATAGTACTATATTTGCACCCGCTTTCGGGGTGTAGCGTAGCTCGGTTATCGCGCCTGCTTTGGGAGCAGGAGGCCGCAGGTTCGAATCCTGCCACCCCGACTAAAAATCCTTTCTGTCTCAACAGAAGGGATTTTTTTTATTGTAGAATAACAAAAACTGATTATTCAGGTTCTATAATACAGTAATTATGGCTTATTTTTGTGCTGTTAAAAAATTATAATATACCTTACTATGTCTGATACAATCGAAAAAATTAAATGTCTTATTATAGGTTCTGGGCCAGCAGGTTATACTGCTGCTATTTATGCAGCCAGAGCTAATATGAATCCAGTATTATATCAAGGAATCCAACCAGGAGGCCAATTAACTACAACTAACGAAGTAGAAAATTTCCCAGGATATGTCGATGGTGTAACCGGACCGGAGATGATGGTTCAACTGCAAGCACAAGCGCAACGCTTTGGTACTGACGTACGTGACGGTTGGGCTACTAAAGTTGATTTCTCAGGAGATATTCATAAAGTATGGATCAATGGCACTAAAGAATTGCATTGTGAAACGGTAATTATTTCTACTGGTGCTTCTGCTAAATATTTAGGTTTGCCATCAGAACAACATTATTTAAAAATGGGCGGTGGCGTTTCTGCCTGTGCGGTTTGTGATGGATTTTTCTATAGAAACCAAGAAGTTGTAATAGTTGGAGCAGGGGATTCCGCTTGTGAGGAAGCACATTATTTGTCAAAACTTTGTAAAAAAGTAACGATGTTAGTGCGTAGCGAAAAATTCAGGGCTTCAAAAATTATGGAAGAGCGCGTTCGCAAAACAGAGAACATAACCATATTAATGAATCATGATACCGTTGAAGTTTTAGGAGATGAACAAGTAGTTACAGGTGTAAAAGCATTAAATAAAACAACGGGTGAAACTTTCGATATAGAAGCAACTGGTTTCTTTGTAGCCATTGGACACAAACCAAATACAGATATTTTTACAGAGTTCATCACTTTAGATGAAACAGGTTATATAATTAATACACCAGGAACTTCAAAAACGAACGTAGGTGGTGTTTTTGTTGCCGGTGATGCCGCAGATCACGTATATCGTCAAGCGATAACTGCTGCCGGAACAGGCTGTATGGCTGCGCTGGATGCAGAAAGATATTTAGCCTCTAAAGAATAAATGGACGTTAAGTTTATTTGTAAATAATAGTTCATTCGAAGATTTTTCAATCTTGTTTTAAATTCAAACCCCCATCAGCACAATGCTGATGGGGGTTTCGTTTATACTTATTTTAGAGTAATTATTTGACTCCAGTTTGTCTCCCCTCCTTCGGAGGGGTTGGGGGGAGGATCTTTTATTTTATTTTTTTGAATAGTTTTGCTTCTTCGCTAAATTGTCGCATTTCTATTTTTGGAGATCCCAAAAGATGTATTTCTGATTTATCGGCTGCATCAATAATGACGTTTGCCTCTACAAACAGGCTGCAGTTTGTATAACTTTCCGTAATTATTTCGGCATCTTTTACAATTAGTTTATTTCCGGTTAAAGTCGAATTATTATCTAATCGAATTATTGCTTTTGTTGCGTTACCTTCTAGGGTTAAATTAGATTTTTGATACAAATCAACTTTTAAATCAAAAGTGGTGAGCAAAGATTTCAATGTTGCATTTTTACTTAATTGTATAGTCGTGTTCTCTGATCTTAGATTGAGTTCTGTTTTCGATTTATCATCTGCTTCTAAAATGAATTTTTTAGTATTGACGTTCAAAAAAAGCTTGGCATAATCGAAGGTTTTAAAAGTGATTTCTTCCAACTGAATTTCTTCTATTGCATTTATAGTTGCCTCATTTTTTGAAGTCACAAGAGTCAAATCACTGTTATAGGTTACCCTTACAATTAGTTTTTTATAATTTACGGCTTCTTTTGTAGTGTAAATGCGAAGTGTGTTGTCTCTTAAATCAAAAGAAATAATATCATGAAGATTATCGTCAGCTTCAATTTTTATACTATTTTTTTCTCCGCGCTCTAAGTTTACTTCAACGTTATCTTCTACTTCTAACGCTTGGAAATTTCCAACATCCTTATTTTCAATAGTTACAATTCTCGAACCTTTTAATTTATCTTTTTTCTGTGCCAAAGTTAGAGTCGTAGACAAAACGAGTAGGAATATAGCGATGTGGTTTTTCATTTTCATTTTTGATTAGTGTTTTACAAATATAAAAAAATCATCCACTTTTGATGAATGATTTAGTTTGTTTTTGTCGAAAAGAAACGCTTATGTTTTACTGATGCTGCTTCCTGAACTTTCTTCTGTACTGATTTTTTTTGGAACAATATCATAATTGATATCAGATCCACTTGACGCTTTTGCATTCAAACTTATTAAGGGATGAACGGTAATAGAACTTCCGCTGGATGAGTTGGCAGTTATATCATTTGCCAGTAAACCTTTTGCATCAATTTCGCTTCCGCTGGAAGATGTTGTTTCCAGTTTTAATGCTTTTCCACTAACTGTAATTGTACTACCGCTACTTGTTTCGCATATTACGGAGTCGGCTTCTAAATTTACACTTATAGAACCTGCGCTCGAAGCTTCCAAGCTAATGTTTTCACCTTTAAGTGTACTAGTACTTTTAATCGTTGCACTACTGGAGGCTTCTAGTTTATCGATAAGAGGCATTTTAACGGTTACTTTTTTTGATTTAATATTGATAAAAGAATTATAGTCACAGGCGATTATAAGTACACCATTTTCAACTTTAGTGGTGATTTCTTTTTGCAAATTGTCATCAGCTACAACAGTGATTTCCGTTTTGTCAGATTGTTCAATGACAAGATCTATGGCATTGCTGACTTCTACACTTTTGAAATCTCCCATTACAATTCTCTTTTCAGTTGTAACATGACCATTTCCTCTTATTGATTTCATATTTGCTGAAAAGTTACAGGAGGCAAATAGTAAGGCTGTTAGGGTTACAATAATAAATTTAGTGATCATTGTGATGATTTTTATCATGGCTATTTGGTTTTAATGATAATACCGTCTTTGTTTATTTTTAATTCTTTAAAATCTTTTTTCGAATTGCTGATCGTATCTCCTTTTACAGTAACACCATCTTCATTAATTATAACTGATGTTTGTGTGCTATCATTTTCTGTATCGACATCATCAAATTCATTTTCATCGGCAGGACAATTCAAACATTTTACTTTTGAGCCTAGTACTTTGTATACATAGTTGTCAGAACTGTAATGTAGATTAAAGAATGAATCATCAGACCTGTCATAATCTTGAACAGAAGAATCTGGTTTCAATAGCGTACCTTCCGGTAAATATAAGAAAATTTCCACTTCCTGATCACGAAATTTATTGCTTACTTCAGTCAATAAATAATTATCTAGAATTAAATGATTGCCTTCAATTTTAATTGCATATTTTATTTTTTCGGCTCTTAGTTTAGCAGCTTGGAATGATTTTCCTCTTGCCATTTTCTCAATCTGAATGAATGGTAATTTCTCATCAGTATGTAAAATTTGCAATCTTACATTATTTGAATAAATTAATTCAATGTTTGCCGAGTCTTGTACAAACTTGAAGGTTTCCCTGTCATTAATGTCCTTAGTGTAATAATCATTGTATCTGAATTTTATAGATAAGGTATCATTTGGCATCAAATTAATAGTTTCTTTTTTTACTGTTTTTCCTTCAAATGCCACTTCAGATGCTTGTTTGATTCCAATTGAAATTAGAATGGCTATGGCAATTATCCAAAGTGCCAATAACGTGTATTTTGCAATGTTTCCTATAGACTTGATAGTTGGAGACAGTAATTTAAAACCTAAAAGAGTCAAGAAAAAGAACGGAATTCCAACAGCAAAGAACATCAATAGTCCAAAAGACCAGATTGGATAATCAGTAAAATTCCCCGCTTCAATAAAACCTCTCCATGGCACATCAATAAAGTCTGAAGAACCTAAAGTAAAAACAGCTATAAGTAATGAAAATAAAGTTGCAATTCCTGCAATAATCAAAATTACTCCAAGGAATTTTGCGAAAATTTTGAAAACGTTCATTATAAAATCACCTAAAGAACTTCCTATTTTATTGGCACCCGTTTTAATTTGATTGCCATATTTGTCGTAATCTGCATTTTTTATTTTATCAGAAACATTTTCAAACTCTTCTCTTACTTTTTTTTCGATGTTTGAAATGGTAACCGGCTCGCCTCTCATTTCCAGTTTTTCAGCAGTTGTTATTGCTTCTGGCATTACAATCCACAGAATAATATACGCTAAAACACCAGATCCAAATACAAAAACCATTAACAAAAGAAAAATACGAAGCCAAACTTTGTCTATTCCAAAATAATGTCCCAATCCTGCAAGAACACCACCAATCATTCCGTTTTCAGTATCTCGGTAAAGCTTTTTGATTCTTTTGGAGTCAGCATTATAGGTTTGTGAAGTGTGGTTGTCTTCTTCGATTATATAATCTTCAGGTTGGCCCATCACAGCAATAACTTCATCTACATCTTTCAAACTAATTACATGTTTGTCGCTTTTTTGTTTTTCGGTTAATAATTCCGAAACACGCATTTCAATATCCTTGATGATTTCTTCTTGTCCTGATGATTTAGAAAGAGAACGTTTTATAGCGTCAAAATAACGCGTCATTTTTAGGTATGCATCTTCATCAATATGAAAGAACATTCCGCCTAAGTTAATATTTACAGTCTTGTTCATGGCTATTATTTTTGGTTTGTGATTAGGTTTACAGCATCAGACAATTCAGTCCAAGTGCCATTAAGTTCGTTTAAAAATGTTTGTCCTATTTCGGTTAGACCATAGTATTTTCTAGGTGGCCCCGAGGTTGATTCTTCCCAACGGTAGTTTAATAATCCGTCATTTTTTAATCGGGTAAGCAGCGGATAAATCGTTCCCTCCACGACTAATAATTTTGCGTTTTTCAAAGTGTCTAATATTTCCGATGTGTATGCATCTTTTTCTTTCAATACGGATAGGATGCAAAACTCGAGAACACCTTTACGCATCTGGGCTTTTGTGTTTTCAATGTTCATAATTCGTTTTTTTTGATTTTTTGTTGATTAAACTATTCATTTTTTGATTGATGATTGATTGCTTCTGTCTGGTTTATTTTATAAAAGGGATGGTTAACGGATATTGGTATTTTTCTCCATTTGATGTTTTGATAGCAGCATAAATAATTAAGAAAAATTCAGCGACTTTCAAGAGACAAAAAATAAGAACGGCAACTAGGCCAACTGTAATTATTCCGATGTTATTTTCGAAATTGAAATCCGTAAAAACAAAATCGTGATGATTCATCAGTGAATTAAAAGATATGTTACTAAAAACAGTGAAAATAAAAATTGGCGCTGCAATCATAATTAAGGTCAAAGAATATAATAACAAACTCAATTGAAAATTAAGTACTTGTTTACCATGGAAATCTACAAACTCAGATTCGTCCTTTTTTGAAGTCCAAATCAATATTGGAAAAATATAGTTTCCAAAAGGAATGAAATATTGAGTCAGTGCGCTTAAATGTGTAAATGTTGCGATGTTCTTTACCGTGGTTGTTTCCATTTTTTTTTTTTGTTTTTTGATTGCTTTGCCAGTTCGCCTTTAAGGCTCGTGTGATGATTGAAAATCCAAGTGTCTTAAATATTTAGGTCACCTAGTAATTTCTTATACAAATATATGTCTAAAAGAAAGTATCTTGTATCGCATAGTACCAAATATTAACAAAATATTAACAAGAATATTTTATATGTACGCATAGTATTTTTTTTGTACATTAGCAAAAAAACCACTGCAAATGAAACTTACAGCTTCTAAACTCAATAAATTTTTATTATTCAAATTACCGGCGGCATTTATATGCGGAGTGAGAGTAAAGCAAATAGACGAAAATAAATGTGTAGTGTCAGTAAAGCACCGGTGGATTAACCAAAATCCGTTTAATTCAATGTATTTTGCAGTGCAAGCAATGGCTGCCGAGTTGTCAACGGGCGCTTTAGTAATGTTTCAAATTCAAAAAAGCGGTAGAAAAATCTCTATGTTGGTGGCTAATAATAAAGGAAATTTCACTAAAAAAGCAACGGGAAGAATCGCTTTTACTTGTAATGATGGACATTTAATCGAAGAAGCAATACGAAATACAATTGCCACGGGAGAGGGGCAAACCTTCTGGATGAAATCTATTGGAACCGATGAAAAAGGAATCCAAGTATCCGAAATGGATTTTGAATGGAGTGTAAGAGTTAAGTAAAAATTGGGCTTAACCTCATATCGATAATAAAAAACGCCTCTAAATTTAGAGGCGTTTCATTTATAAGTAAGTTATGCTTTTTTAGCATAGCATTTTTTTCCTTCGGCTTTAGCCATAGTGGCATCACATTTTTTGCCTTCTGTTTGCGCCATTTTTGCATTGCATTTTTTTCCTTCAGCTTTGCATTTGGCTTGACATTTTTCCATTTCTGCAACAGTCATTGCTTTCACATTAGAATCTTTAGCACAGCATGATTCGTTTTTAGCTTTTTCTTTTACGTCGGGCTTAACTTCTTGTGCAGTCGCGGTGATTGTAAACAAAGCCATAGCTAAAAGGATACCTATTTTTTTCATTTTTATTAAAGTTAAAATTATGTTTTTCTTTTATTTGAGTTTCAAACCGTTCACCAAATATAATAAGAATAATTAAGATCGATTTTAAAATTACCGTTAATATTTATTTAAGCCATTATCCTTTAATTATTTGGCAGAGATTGTTTACCTAATGATTATTTTTTTACTGAAAACTCCTTTTGTAGTCTTAACTTTCACAAAATAGACTCCTGAAGGTACATTTTTAATTGGAATCTGAATGCTATTTTGTTTTTGTTCTTCTACATCCCAATTGGCAATAGCTTGGCCCAATAAATTGAAAAGGAATACTTTGTTTACTGTTCCATTTATAAAGTTGTTCTTGATATTTAGGGTTTTAGTGTTGTTTGTGAAATAAATGAAAATGTTTTCAGGTAAAATAAAATCGTCTACTTTAAGTGTTTTATCAGCAAATCGCAAGGAGAATCGGTTGTTGTATTCTCCAATAGTAAGTGAGATTTCAAACGCACTTTCCCTAAGTTCATGATATATACCAGTTACATTGTCGTATAAATAGATTTTAGTTGAGTTAGGCATGTTTTCTAATGCATCAATTTTTATGGTGCTTACACCTTCCTTGGCAACTGTAATACCTAGAGGAAGTATTTGGGTATCATCAAAATTCGGAACACCCTGAATTACAAACTGACTATTACTAATTTCCCAAAACATGTCATTGTCATTCGTGTCAAACATAAGTCCATCATAACCAATATCGAACTGATTGGTTGTATTAGGATCCACTCCAACTAATAGTTGTCGATGTGCACCAACTGGAGAGTCAAAACCAAGTCTGATTTTTGATCTTATGTCTATTTCAGCTGTACTTGATTTAGTGGTTGCATTTGGTTTCATAAAGAGTGAACCTCCAGACAATTCTCTAACGAATGCTCTTTGGCTATTTTTGAAAATTATGTTGCATCCAGTAGGACATATTGGGGATGTTATGCCTCCTGATAAACCATCATCGACAAAGGCATCGACAAAAAATCCTTGCCCAACGGGTATATAGCGCTCCGGTATTTTTGATCCTGTGCCACCTGCGGTTAGAGGACTGTCTGCAACAGCTGCTGTACCCCCTATTAAAGTGTACGTTGCATAACCACCTTGGTATTCCGCCAAATAATGATTGTTTGAGAGATCAAAATGATCCCAGAAATAGAGTGCGCCGTTAAATATATTTTCCGTATTTCTTCCAACTTTACCGTTTATTGTTTCTTTAATATTATCTTTTATAAATTCATCGGCATCAAGAGCAGATGGATAAGGATTTCCTATTAAATAGGTTTGATCTTTAGTTAAACTTAATGAGATAGTTCCAGAATTAGGTTTTCCTACAAAGACATAATTTTGTGTTGCACTAAGTGGTGCTATTCCACCAGTTCCTTTCATGGTGAATCCTTCGCCTACTTTTATCGACCCTGTACTTCCTATATATTTCCATTGGTAGTAATTTAGCAAAGGGTCTGATAATGCTGGCGAATTAAAGGCCCATAACCATCGGTTACTAGTTATTATTGGACTTGATGGTCCATCGGCACTATATGCTCCGTCAATGAATGAAATAGTACTTGGACTAAAATTGGATACATCAGTGTACGTATTAGTCATGGATGTTCCGTCTCTCATTACGCTACCAATTGAATAATCTATGCTATTTGTACTTACCGGAGAACACCAGTAATTATAATTGAAACTATTTTTTTGACCTTGCTGGTCTCTCAATAATTTTCCTGAACCACCTGCAGGATTTGCTGCAATTCCAGCCTGAATTAACTGCGCTTCGCCAGTTAAGCGCAAATCACCTTGTGTTAAAGTTAAATTATTCAAAACAGTAAGTTCAAATCCATCCACGACACTTATTCCTTTGGCTACAGCCGAATTATTGGTAGTTAAATTATAAAAAGTTTCCTTAGTTTTAATTCCGGCATTTATAGTCTGAATTTGATTCGCTGTTGCTCCATTAAAGGTAGCCGTTCCAGTTCCAGGAATAAAAGCACCACTGTTTCTCCAATTACCGCTAATTTGTAATTCAGAATTATTGGTGGAAACCATTGTAACTGAACCAGCTGTTGTTATTATCATATCCTTAGCACTTGCTATCCCACCGTAGGGAATTGCAAATGCGGAAGTTTTATCAATAACAGGTAATCTATTCCCGTTGGCAACAGTTGGAAGAATGTTTGCGTCTACGGTAAATGAAGGTAATCCTTGTTCCCAGTTTTTACAATCAAACCAATCTGTGCTTACCAGTCCTGTCCACCACCCAGTTCTTCCTAATAGAACAGTAACTTTAGCGGAGCCCGTAATTCCTCCTGGAAAAGGAGTGCAATTTTTGTCATTTGAGGCTGTAATCGTGTAGGTGACATCGGCTTTAATATTAGGAACGCTAAATAGAAATGGATTTGTGTTGATGTTATTTACAGTTGTCGAAGTTACACCATTTGTATAGGTAACTGTCCATGGCATCACACCAGTTAATGCTACGCTAAAGGTAGCAGTTCCATCATAGCAAATAGTTTGGTCTGGACCTATATTTGCCGTTGGTCTTTTATTTACTGTTACGGTAACATAAGTTGTTCCTTCGGTTCCATAACTGGTGCAGCCATTAAGGAAGGAGGTTACCTCATAAGTTGTTGTTACAGGCGGAGTAACGGTAACACGAGTAGTATTAGTGACACTTATTATTGCATTATTGTTTAAATTCTTCCATTGTGAAGTTAACAGCGGATCCGGTGCTTGAGGAATTTTAACGTTGTCGATAGCCCATGTGCTACCTACATTAGGAACTTTAGTACCCGCAGCATTTACAGTTCCATAAAAGAAAAATCCTATTTTAATGTTCGAATAGCCTAAATAAGCGTTCAAATTAAGAGATATGGAGTTAGCAGGATTTGAATTCTTAAACGGATTTTTAATACTTGTATTCCCATTAAAAGTGGCCAAGGTCACGGTATATGTTAATCCACCATCTAAAGAAATTTTTACCTCAGCATAATCATTCACAGCATCTAATTTATAAGCATGATCGAATGTTAAATTTGCTGAAGTTAATCCTATAAGATCAAATACTGGTGTCTGCATTACAGAAGTTCTATTTCCCCGTGTAATAGCAAATTTCCCATCGCCAGAATCATATTCGTCTCCCGCATTTCCATTTGTTTCACTAAATTCATTGTTGACACCGTTATCACCGCTGGCAGGAAAAATTTTATCATCGACTAGCCAACCTGGTGGGTTAGCTTGATTGAATAGACCGCCTGACTCTAGATTTTGACTGCTTGAGAAACCACTATCAGAGGATAATTGTGTGGATTCCCCTTCACATATTGTAGAAGGAATTGCGCTTACTGGTGATGGTTTAATATTTGGAATAATAAATAATGTAGAAATCCCAGAGTTTACAATTGTACAAGAGCTATTTTGAATTACTGCCCTAAAGATAGTGGCCGCAGTTATTCCGGTATAGTTATAGGTTAAACTTCCTGCATTTCCTCTTGGAATCCAAGTGCCTCCTGCATTAGTAGAGGTTTCCCATCGCACGACAGTACCTACATTCCCATTTAACCTAATGACTCCACCCGAAGAATGGCAGTCAGTTAGTTTAGTGGTTCCATTATCCACATTACTAGGGTTAGTGGTTGAGGTGATAGTGGTTGTACCACCTACAGAAGGCGCATTCACAGTTACGTCAACGGTAAAAACTGCTCCTGAGCAATTGTTCGCAGTGGGGGTAACAGTATATCGTATAACACCAGCTGTTGTACCACTATTGCTTAAAGTTTCGGCAATTGTATTTGTAGTACCATTATTAAACCCTGAAATGGTTCCGCCAGTTGGCATAGAAATAATAGCTGAGGTCCATGTAAATGTTGTGCCGCTAACAGTTGAGTTTAGTGGTACATTTGTTTTCACACTACTACAAACAGTTTGTGCAATGGCAGAACCATTTGGTTTCGGGTTGACGGTAACATCAACTGTAAAAGGTGATCCTGGACAGGAGTTCGCCGTAGGAGTAACCGTATAACGAATACTTCCTGATGTTGTCCCGGTATTGGTTAAAGTCTGTGCAATTGAAGCTCCCGAACCGCTGCCAAACCCGCTAATTGATCCACCAGTTGGGGTAGTTTGACTTGCAGCGGTCCAAGCAAATGTTGTACCACCAGTACTTGGGTTTAATACCACGTTACTAACTGAACCACTACAAATTAGTTGAGAAACGGCAGAGCCCACAGGATTAGGATTGACAGTTATTTGTCCTGTCAATGAACTATTAATACAACTACCGGCCGTTGATATGGTATAATTAAATGTTCCAGCTGCCGCGGAAGAACCACTAATTGTGTAAACGCCAGCAGCAGAATCGTATGACCCTATAAAATTAGCCGGTCCTGGATTCCAAGCAATGCTAGGATTGGTTCCTCCATTACTTATGGTATATTTGATTGATGTAATTGCAGAATTTATACATTTTGTTTGATTATCTGATCCTGTTCCTAAGTTCAAATTAATCGTTGAATCTGGATTGACTGTGATGCTTCCACTTAAAGAAGCATTACTACAAAGTCCTTGTGTTGTTACCGTATAACTAAAAGTTCCAACTGCAGAAGGAGTACCACTGATTGTAAAAACTCTAGTTCCAGAATTGTATGAACCGTTAACACCAGCGGGTAGTGCACCAGATGTAATGGAAGCATTATTTCCACCACCTCCAATCGCGTAACTAATATTAAGTACAGTATTAACGCAATTTGTTGAATTGTCTGACCCTGAAACCGATGATAATACAATAGTTGAATTAGGATTAACGGTAACATCAACGGTGAAGGCTGCTCCCGAACAAGAATTTGCAGTAGGAGTAACGGTATATCGAATAACTCCTGCCGTTGTCCCAGTATTGTTTAAAGTTTGAACAATTGTATTTTGGGTACCATTGCTAAATCCAGTAATTGTCCCTGCAGTAGGAGAAGTTTGAATGGCAGCTGTCCAACTATACGTTGTGCCAATAACAGTTGAGTTTAATGTTACGCTAGTTGTTAAACCACTGCAAATCGTTTGAGCAGTGGCAGAACCCACCGGCGCTGGATTAACTGTGACGTCAACTGTAAAAGTTATTCCTATACAAGAGTTTACAGAAGGAGTAATAGTGTAGCGGATAGTTCCTGCAGATGTGCCTGTATTGGTTAAAGATTGGGCAATTATATTTCCCGAACTATCGCTAAATCCAGTAATTGTTCCACCCGTTGGATTAGTTTGAATTGCTGCAATCCAACTAAATGTTGTGCCGCTAACGGTTGAGTTTAACGCCACATTTGTTGAAGATCCGCTACAGATAGTTTGAGTAGTGGCAGATCCTATTGGTTTTGGATTAATTGTTAATATTGCTGCTGCTGACAGTATAGAGGTGCAAGTATAACCTGAAGGGCCAGAAATTACCACATCATAATTGCCAGCGCTAGTTAATGTTCCCGTTGAAATCATAAAGGTAGATGCTGTAGCACCTACTATGTTTACGCTATTTTTTCTCCATTGATAAGTCAAAGGGTCGCCGCCAGCGTTTGCTGCCACTGAGAAACTAACATTTGGAGTGTCTTCGCAAATAGTTTTTGAAATAGGCTGAGATGTTATTGCAATGGATTGATCAACATTCAACGTTACCTGGTTAGAAGTAATAGCTGCGCAAGGTGCGATCCCGCTAACGATTGCATAATACGGACCGTCATCAGTCAAAGCAGCTTGTGCAAAATTTAAAACATTAGCGGTAGCACCAGTTATATTAGCCGAATTTACAACGGCTACTCCACTTCCTATTGTTCCTTTGTACCATTGATATGTTAATCCGTCTCCGCTTGCTACTATACCAAAGATTGCAGGGTTGGAAACACAAACACCTACATTAGATGGCTGAGTATTTATATCTACTAAACGGTTTATAACCAATATTGAATTGTTTGATGTTAACGGAGTACAAGGGCTCGCTCCCGTAATTACCACATTATAATTATTAACGGCATCAGTAGTTTGTAAATTAGAGAGGGTTAAAGTTGATAAGGTCGCACCAGCTATATTGGTTCCGTTTACCAAATTAGTGCTGCCTTTTCTCCATTGGTATACTAAGCCTGCACCCGCTGCATTTACGCTTAAAGTGGCTGTACCTCCTGAACATAAAGTTTGTGTGGCTGCAGGTTGTGAAGTAATTACCACTGCATCATTCACCACCAAGGCTGAATTATTTGAAGTCACGGCAGAACATGGAGCCGTTCCTGTTATCACGACATTATAATCAGTGGCGGCATTACCTGACAATACTGGGTTAATGGTTAAATTAGCACTAGTTGCTCCACTGATGTTGCCGACATTTGAAAGAAATGTAGTTCCTTTTCTCCATTGGTAGGTTAAGCCAGTTCCGGTTGCCGTTACACTAAAGCTTGCTGAATTGCCAGAACATAGGGTTTGGGCTAATGTTGGTTGAGTCGATATGTTTATTTGTTGATTTACGGTAACCATTACATTTCCGGTAGCTGCGATATTGGCAGTACAAGGCGCACCTGTTGAACTTTCGGCACGTAAATAATAAGTTGTAGTTGCTGCAGGACTTATAGTTAAACTTGCATTTGCAGCAGCACTTGTCCCAACAGTAGTAGTGAAAGCTGCATCAGAATACCATTTCCAGATGGCTCCAGTTCCAAGAGTTCCTCCAGTTTGAGTCAATGTTATACTTGAGCCATTACAAATAGGCGATGCCGATGTACTTACGCTTGTAGGTGCGACCGATGGTTGGTTTACGGCGATAGTTACGCTTCCAGCAGCTGCGACATTGCCAATGCAAGGCGCACCTGTTGAACTTTCGGCACGTAAATAATAAGTTGTAGTTGCTGCAGGACTTATAGTTAAACTTGCATTTGCAGCAGCACTTGTCCCAACAGTTGTAGTGAAAGCTGCATCAGAATACCATTTCCAGCTGGCTCCAGTTCCAAGAGTTCCTCCAGTTTGAGTCAATGTTATACTTGAGCCATTACAAATAGGCGATGCCGATGTACTTACGCTTGTAGGTGCGACCGATGGTTGGTTTACGGAGATAGTTACGCTTCCAGCAGCTGCGACATTGGCAATGCAAGGCGCACCTGTTGAACTTTCGGCACGTAAATAATAAGTTGTAGTTGCTGCAGGACTTATAGTTAAACTTGCATTTGCAGCAGCACTTGTCCCAATAGTTGTAGTGAAAGCTGCATCAGAATACCATTTCCAGCTGGCTCCATTTCCAAGAGTTCCTCCAGTTTGAGTCAATGTTATGCTCGAACCATTACAGATAGGCGATGCCGATGTGTTTAAGCTTGTAGGTGCAACCGATGGTTGATTTACGGTTACCGATACATTTCCAGCAGCAGCAACATTGGCTGTACATGGCGTACCAGTTGAACTTTCGGCACGTAAATAATAAGTTGTAGTTGCTGCAGGACTTATAGTTAAACTTGCATTTGCAGCAGCACTTGTCCCAACATTAGTAATGAAAGTTGCATCAGAATACCATTTCCAGTTGGCACCTGTTCCAAGAGTTCCGCCAGTTTGAGTCAATGTTATACTTGATCCATTACAGATAGTTGAAGCCGATGTGCTTACGCTTGTAGGTGCAACTGATGGTTGATTTATTGTGATTATGAGTGTATCGTTTGTTGCAGGGCAGGTTCCAGCAGGGTCATTTGTAATTGCGGTTAAGGTAACGCTTCCACTTGTGATAGCTGGGGTATAAATTGCGGTTAACGAGTTGACGTTATTGAAAGAACCTGATGGAGCACTCCAAGTAATGCTTGCCGCTGCGCCTTGTAATGTAGCACTTAAGTTAATAGGTAAAACATCGCAACGCAAAATATCTAAGCCAGCATCTACGGCTGCAAAAGACCCTACTGTTATGTTATTTGTTTTTGCAGTATTATTTCCACAGGGATTAACTGCAATTACAGAAATAACTCCTGAAATTGCTGTTCCGTTTGCAGAAACTAATATGTCGTTCGTGCCAGCACCTGAAGTGATTGTAAACCCTGTAGGTAATGTCCATTGGTACGATAGGGCATTAGTAACAGCTGCAACTGTATATCTAAGTCCAGAAAATGAGGGGCATACAGAATTTGAGTTGCTGTAAAATTTTATATCGTCAGGGTTACCATTCCCCCAATTAGCAGGATTGCCGACCCAAACCTTTATCGTTCCAGTGGCAGTAACGTTTGCACAAGGAGCTGATCCTGATGTGTTAACTGTATAAGTGTAAGTGCCTGCAGTAACTGCAACTGTTGGCGTGCCAGAAATTGTAAAAATACCACCACTGTAGGATCCAGTAATACCTGCTGGTGTAGATGGACTCCAAGTAATAGTACCACCTGTTCCTCCTCCTCCTATAGCGTATGTTGTATTTGTTATTGGACTAGTCCTGCATACATTTTGTGCTGTTGTAGAAGATGCGGAAGTTAATGTTATTGTAGGGTTTTGACTAACAGCCATTGTAATACTACTACTCGTCGCAGGATTTCCTGTTGCGCAAGGCGAAGCATTTGAAGTTAATATTACTGTTACAAGCTGACCATTTGTAAGACTTGATGTTGTAAATGTATTGCTATTGGTTCCTGCATTAACCCCATTTACTTGCCACTGATATGCGGGTGTTGCCCCTCCATTTGTTGGAGTTGCCGTAAAAATTACAGATGTTCCTGTACAGATTGTTGTCGCTGATGCGGCAATACTAACACTTACAGGCAAGTTTGGATTAACTGTCATTGTTATTCCTGCGCTTGTAGCTGGATTACCAGTTGCACAAGTTGCACTTGAGGTTAAAACAACAGTAACAATTTGACCATTTGTGAGTGTTGTTGTGGTGAATGTGTTGCTATTCGTTCCTGCATTAATTCCATTTACCTTCCATTGATAGGTTGGAGTTGCTCCTCCATTTGTTGGAGTTGCCGTAAAAGTCACACTGGTTCCTAAACAGATTGTTGTAGCAGATCCAGAGGCATCTAAGCTTACTGGTAAATTCGGATTCACCATGGTTACAATGGCGTTGCTTGTAGCTGGGCTTCCTGTTGAACAGACCGCATTTGAAGTCATAACTACCATTACTGATTGTCCAGTTGTAAGACCTGATGTTGTGTAAGTTGTACTATTTGAACCAACGGCAGTTGCTCCTAAATACCATTGATATACAGGAGTAGTTCCACCATTAGTTGGAGTGGCTGTAAATGTTACGCTTGTTCCTGCACAAATAATATTGTCGGCGTCGCTTGAAACAATAGTCACGCTTGCGGGTAAATTTGGATTCACCGCGGTTACAATGGCGTTGCTTGTAGTTGGACTTCCAGTAGCACATACTACATTTGAAGTCATAACTACCGATACGGACTGTCCAGTTGTAAGTCCTGATGTGGTGTAAGTTGTACTATTTGAACCAACAGGAGTTGCTCCAACATACCATTGGTAAACTGGAGTAGCTCCGCCATTTGTTGGAGTGGCTGTAAATATTACGCTTGTTCCCGCACAAATAATATTGTCGGCATCGCTTGAAACAATACTCACGCTTGCGGGTAAATTTGGATTCACTGTTGTAGCAATTGCGTTGCTTGTAGCTGGGCTTCCAGTAGCACAAACTGCATTTGATGTCATAACTACCGTTACGGTTTGCCCAGTTGTAAGTCCAGATGTGGTGTAAGTTGTGCTATTTGATCCAACGGGAGTTGCTCCAACATACCATTGGTAGATAGGAATGGTTCCACCATTTGTCGGAGTAGCTGTAAATGTTACGATTGTTCCTGCACATATAATACTATCGGCATCGCTTGAGACAATAGTCACGCTTGCGGGTAAATTTGGATTCACCGTAGTTACAATTGCGTTGCTGGTAGCTGGACTTCCAGTTTCACAAAGTGCATTTGAAGTCATAACAACTGTTACGGATTGTCCAGTTGTAAGACTTGAAGAGGTGTAAGTCGTACTATTTGAACCAACAGGAGTTGCGCCTACATACCATTGGTAAACTGGCGTAGTTCCACCATTGGTTGGCGTAGCTGTAAATGTTGCGCTTGTTCCTGCACATATAATATTATCGGCATCACTTGAGACAATAGTCACGCTTGCGGGTAAATTTGGATTCACCGTGGTTACAATTGCGTTGCTAGTAGCTGGACTTCCAGTTGCACATAATGCATTTGAAGTCATAACTACCGATACAGATTGTCCATTTGTAAGACCTGATGTGATATAGGTTGTACTATTTGAACCAACGGGAGTTGCGCCTACATACCATTGATAAACTGGAGTAGTTCCACCATTGATTGGCGTAGCTGTAAATGTTACGCTTGTTCCTGCACATATAATATTATCGGCATCGCTTGAGACAATAGTGACGCTTGCGGGTAAATTTGGATTCACGGTTACTTGAATGCTGTTGCTTGTTACCATTGCTGGTGATGCACAAATGGCAGACGAGGTCACATCTAATGTGATGACATCATTATTTGAAAGTGTAGAAGAAGTAAATGAATTGGTATTTGTTCCAATTGCACTGCCATTCCGTTTCCATTGATAGCTTGGAGTAAGACCGCCATTGGTTAGTGTATTAATGCTAAACGTCACTGATGTACCTGTACAGAAAGTTGTTTGAGACGCTTGAATTGTAACAGAAACTGTAAGTACTGGATTCACAGTCATCGTTAAAATATTACTTGTAACTGTAGCAGGAATCGGGCATATTGCATTTGAAGTCATCTCCACTTTTACCTGATTACCATTAACTAATGTACTTGTTGTGAAAGTTGGACTACTTGAGCCAACAAGGATCCCAGCAACATACCATTGGTATGTGGGATTACTGCCGCCGTTTACAGGAGTTGCAGTAAAAGTTACAGAGGTTCCGGAGCATATAGAACCTACTGGATTAGCAAGAATTGATACCGATGGCGCCACATTAGGGTTTACTGTAAATGTGCCGGAGCTAATTATATCAGCTCCAGTTAAGGGAGTCACCACAATAGTCCCAGTTGTTGTACCCGCAGGTAATGTTGCCGTTATTTGTGTATCGTTGTTAATAACAAATGCTGCTGTTACACCATTAAATTTTACAGCTGTTGCTGCCGTAAAACCGGTACCGGTAATGATTACAGGTGCATTAGAATTGCGACAAGCAGTGGTGGGACTAAAACTTGAGATAGTTTGAGCAAAACTGTTATTAACACTCAAAAAAACAAATAGAACTACCAAAAATATTTGATAAGTTTTCAAAAATTTTAATGCTGAAAATAAATTTATATGGAAATCAAAGTATTTTTTTTTCATGGCACCTACGATTTAGAATCAAACAATTAATACTTTTATAAAATTTAAATAGTTGGTACTTAGTTAATTTTATAAGTAAAATAATATTTATTATACGGGCAATATTTCCATTAAAAAAAGGGGAAGGGGCTCTTAAAGTTTAAATTTTTAATAGCTGTTTTTCTTAAAATGAAATATGGATTATGGCTTAATTATCTTAAAATTAGGTGTTTAAAATTTGTTTTTGTGTTTTAAGAACATATTCTCGATTAAAGTATTTCTTCTGTCGATGAAATGCTTTTTTTTATAAAAATTATTTTATTTCTCACACATTTTCTTTTGATTTAAATAAGGGCAAAAAAAAACTGCCTCGAAAGACAGTTTTTATATAAAGGAGGTTTTAAAAAAATTAAGGGACAATTATTTTTTTACTAATATCTCCATTTGAAGTTTGAATTCTGGCAATATAAACACCAGAACTTAAATTTTTAATAGGCAGTTGGATATTTTGTTGTGATTGGTCTTCAATCATCCAAGTTGCGACGGACTGGCCATTAATATTATACAAAATAACTTTTTGAAGATCTGTTCCAGTTGATTTATTGTTAATCTCAATTGCATTTTTTCCCTGAAGATTGGTCACTTTTATGTCATCTGATTTTTTATTTTTTTTGTCTTTTTCATCCTTACTGTCCTCTTTTTCTTTTTTAGTTTTTTGTTTAAAGCACAATGAAAAACGGTCGTTGTTTTCACCAGATGGAATCAAAACTTCATATTGTTTTTTTCGGATGTCATTGTAGCTGTCATTTTCCGAATCATAAATGAATATTTTTTCATTTTTATCGAAATTTTCAAGCCCGTCTATCATGAATTTTACTTTCCCTTCCGCATCCGCTTTTACTCCAATAGGGTAAGAGTCGTTTCTGTCAAAGTATCCAACTCCTTGAATTACTAATTGATCCTCATCATTCAAAAAATACATGTCATTAGGAAAATAATCAAAGTTAAAACCATCATAACCATTATCTATATCTGAAGTTGCTTTTTCATTCATGAATCCTAACAATACTTGACGATGGTAATTGTTATTGGAATTGTAACCCAAACGAATTCTTTTATAAGTATCCTTTTCGATGATATCATTATTGTTCGTGCTTGTATTTTTGTCTTTTTTATCAGTAGGAGTCACTTTAAACATAGTATTAGAAACACCTGTCTCATCTTCTTTATGGAAACCTCTCTGCGTATTTCTGTAGGTAATAGGACCTCCAGCACCTATATTTCCATATACAAAAAAGCTTTGTCCAACGGGAATAAATTGATTTGGAATTCCTTTGATACTGGAGCCTTGACCACTTATAAAATCTACTCCTGCTGACGTTGCGGGTACTCCCCCTGTTAAATTTCTTTCGGCATAACCACCCTGGTAATCCCTTAAAATATGGGTATTATTAGTAGTGTACTGTTCCCAAAAATACAAAGTTCCATCCATAGAAGCCAAATTATCATTTATGAAAGAATTGGCATCCAGAGCGGAAGGGTATGGGTTTCCGGTTAATAGCAATTGATCAGCACTAACACTGTTGGTTGCAATGGTCCCGTTGTTTGGCTTTCCTACAAAGGTATAATTCTGGGTTCCAGATAGCTTCCCACTTCCTTTTAGTGTAAATCCTTGTCCAACTCTGAGGGCGTCTGTTTCATTTATCTGAGACCAGTTTGCATAATCATTAGCAGAATTATCAAATTTATAGAGCCAATAGCGAGCTAAACTAATAGGGTTGGTAGGTGATCCGTCATAGCCACTGATCCAATTTATATTTTGTGGTGTTGCTGCCGTTCCATCTTTCATTATCCCGGCAACAGTATAATTCGTGTTATTAGCATTTGTGTTAATAGGACTCACAGGAGAACTCCAGTAATTATAATTGTATTTGTTTGATTGTCCTTGTTGGTCTCGTTCTATAGATCCTGCACTTGAAACATCTAAATCACTGTCAATGGTTTGCACTAATTGTGATTTGCCCACGAGATCTAATTTGCCATCTAGTTTTAGATAACTGGAAACTTCAATTTTTGAATCATTTGCTGCACTTAATATATTGCTGTTTACTAATAATCCTAAAACTATCTTATTGCCATTTGAGGTTATGTTATGTGTCGTTTTAACGATATTCCAATCTATTTTTGTTGTGCCATCGATAGCGATACTGTTAGGAACATCCCAAACAGGATAATTAGTCCAAGTAGCATCTGTTTCCCAACTGCCATTAGTCACGGAGGTATAAGGAATGGGTGCGGTATCGGGTTCTTGAACATAAATACCTTTCAATTTACCATTCTTTGTGTTGCCTGATTTATCTATTAAATAGCCGTTTAAGATATCACTTGTACGATTCATTTGAAAATAACCGGACAAATTAGTCCAATTTATTCCAGCGATGTTTTTGGGTACAATTGCTCCTTTAATATTGCCGCTACCGTCATTTATGATTTCTTGATTCATCATTTGGCGAATTTGATTAATGGTTAGAGAAGCATTCCAGATTCGAACCTCATCGATATAACCATTAAAATAATTATAGGGAGTTGTATTGTTTTGGGCCATTGCACCTAAAACGCAATCAACACTATTCGATGTTGGGTTAGTTCCGGAAGCTGTTTTTTCTAATAATCCGTCAATGTATAATTTATAATTAGTTCCGTCAAAAGTAACCCCAATATGGTACCATCTGTTGCTGTCAATTGAATTAGTGGTAATTATGGAATTAGTGTTCCAATTGAATGAAATTTTATTGTTTACTAGTCTTAAATCATACCCATCAGTTGAACCAGTACTTAAGCGTTTGGAAATAATGGTTTGGTTATTACTATTAGTCGCATTTGATTTTACCCAAGCTTCTATGCTAAAATTACCACTGTTTAAATTATAGTTGTTTTTAAAGTTGATATGATCATCAAGTCCATCAAAGTTGACAACATTACATAGTGTAAAAGTGACGATAACATCGTCTGTGGTTGAGCAACTGGTAGTCCATCTTAAAGTATATACACCAAGATTAGTGCTGTAAAATGTTGAGCTTGGACTTGTGTTATTCGAAAAAATTTCTCCACCTCCCGCAGGTCCGCTAATAATAGTCCATATTCCTGTTTTTCCTGTTGATGCCGCTAATATAACAGATTCTCCTCCACAAGAAGTTATTTGATCAGGTCCCGCCATACTTGATAAGCAGGAACTTGTATCAATAGCTACTTTTATAGAACCATCAACGGGTAAATGACAAGAGGATGAATCATATCCTTGAAAGAAATACTTCGTAAAGGAAGACCCAGATGTAGCGCCCGTACCAGTAATTGTTCCCGTATCTAAAGATACTTCAGGGCTACAACCCGCACTTAATATTATGTTACAATCTGTTGTGACATTAAGCGTAAAACTTAAATCAGCATAAATGTATTCAGGATGACCTGCTGTTATAGGTAAGGTGCCCAAATTCCAAATAATTTTATTGGTTGCCGAATCAAAATAGGGATTGTTGGTGGTGGTAAAGCCATTGTAAGTATGATAAACGATTGTCGCTCCTGTGTTGAAAATTGCGGTTGCCGGAATGGGGATTGAAATTATTGTGTTGTTTGTGGCTTCCGTTCCTTCATTTGTAATGTTAAGCGAATAGTTGATTGTTTGACCGGGCGCAGCATTTAAAATGGGCGGGTTTGGAACATTATTAATAGACGTTACACTGATCAGTCCTTTTGTTTCTGGGATATAGGCATCTACTGACATGGCAAAACCATATATGGTGTATACTTCAGAAGTGGAGCCAAATCTAAAAGTCGTAGAAGTTTGGTTGTTATCGATCACAGTATTTCCCACATTTGGGATGGTAAACATACTAAGATCAACACCTGTATTGTTTTGTAAAATTGGATTACTTGTGCCTGCAGCGGGAACCGGATAAATAGAAGAATTGAAGAAGTTATCTGCTGCATTCTTTGGATGAGATAATATTAAATAGCTTCCCGGATAACTCGAAGGATTTGCACCTCGTTTTTGCACCGCTAAATAATCTCCTGTTAAGCCTACATCTCCTTCAGCTGCCATTACACCCAGTTTCATATTTACTTGCCCTGAACTAACTGTTGTAAATCCTGAAATAGGAATCGTGCCAAATTCGCCGCCGCCTGCAAATTGACCATTTACAAAAGCATAACCATCAAAGAGAGTTACAGCGCGGCTTTTCATGGCTGGATTATCATAAATAACAATCATGCCCCAACCTCCTGAGTAGCCTGGATGTTGCGCATCGGCAGATCCATTATTCCCTTCAATCAACGCGATATCGGCAACCGTATAGGCACCAGGTCCGTGTGCTTTAACGTAATCAGTAACATCTTGATAACCAATGAATATGCCGCTATTAGATGCCCCTGGAAATCGTATTTCTGAATTTGCTCCATTAAGCTTTGCTGTGATTGAAGTGTAAGCAGAAGAACCTGGGCCTTTTAGAGAAATTACCTTTTTATCATAATTTTTTGACGGAGACAGCACAATGCCAGCAGAACTAGTAGCTTGATATTGAGTTAAAGTGAGGCTTGTGGATACGTTTCTTACTAAACTGGTAATAGTAAATGTTGGCCCCCAACTTGCATTTGATGTATATGGCGTACTAAATGTAGCTATTCCAACACTATTGTATGAAACAGGAACGTTGACTGCAGCAGCACCATCGATACTAAGAGTGACAATAGATGCACCCGTTGTTGCATTTGTAAAAGTAAAAGCATAGGTATGAGAATATCCCGAAAAGGTATATATTGGATAATAAGGGGAGCTTCCTCCTCTGCTGACGGTCATCGTATAATTGGTATTTGGACACGTTTGAGCAGTTGATATTCTTCTGTTGGCCATAAAAGTATTATTGGCATCATCCGACTTACCAGTCCAATAAAGTCCTGCGTATAAAATGTTCGAACAGTTTTGGTTAGCGCCATTTTCGCCTCCATTAGAGAGTTCAAGAGTAGCCATTGATGAATTTAAAGTACTAGCGTCACCGTCAATATCAATATAACGCATTTCATTATTTTGATTGTCAGTACCTGTGAGGTAATTAGCAAGACTTAAATTCGTATTTCCTAACAATGTAAAATCTCCCTTGACGTTATATATTGTTTGGGCTGGAGTAGCTAAGGCAGTCCTTTGTACAAAAGGAACCTGCGGAGAGGTCAGTGTTTGGGCTTTCATTTGGATAGACCCAACCAAAATTAGTATTGAAAATAGTAAACAGTAAGATTCGCTTTTGATTGTTTTAAAGTAAAGTTTTCTCATAATTTAATTATGGTATATGTTCTATTATTAAATGATTTTTGATTTGAAAAGTCGGATTGTTGCGAGTTTAAAATTATGTTTTTTGTTTTATTTAACAGATTAAATACCTAAATAATCGATTAAATACACGATTAGTATTTTATTGTAAGTAAATAATTATAAATAATATTTAAAAAAAATGCTCGCCAAAGCCCACAATATGTTGAATAAAAAGCTGTATTGAAATTATTTTAAATTTATTTTCAGTCAGTTTTTCGAGAATAATGATTTGAATAAATTATCTAACTAAAAAAGGCTTACGAACATTAATAATTAAAAATAGGCGCTTTTATTCCATCCAAATAGTTTGCTAAATAGGAATTAAAGTATTGGGCATTTTTATCATTTAAATCCTTGAAAAGAGAAAAGTGTTTTATGCGTTTTGAATTAAGGGTGAAATATAAAATGATTTACTTTCTTCAAAAGTCACAACGGATGGAATTGGTTTTCACCGATTAAAAAAAGATAAATTACACTTTTGAAAATAATTTTAGATATCTTTATACTAATCATTTAAGAAAAAAAAACATGAAAGCATCCAACTTATTCTCACCACAAATAGTAGGTTCTATTGAAATTAAAAACCGAATTGTTATGGCACCAATGACAAGATGTAGAGCAATAGATAATATTCCTAATGAACTGATGGCTGAATATTATACACAACGTTCCAGTGCAGGATTGATAATAACGGAAGGTACATCGCCATCTCCTAATGGTCTGGGATATGCCCGAATTCCTGGGGTATTTAGTGAGAAACAAGTCGAAGGATGGAAAAAGACAACAACAGCAGTTCATAAAAACGGTGGTAAAATTATAGTTCAGTTAATGCATTCCGGGAGAATAAGCCATCCGCTCAATATGCATAAAGATGCCCAGATTCTAGCGCCATCTGCAGTAAAAGCCGCCGGACAAATGTGGACAGATTTAAAAGGATTACAGGACTTTGTCGTTCCAAAAGAAATGACTCCCCAAGAGATTTTACATGCCAGAACAGAGTATGTTGCCGCTGCCGAAAATGGTTTGTTTGCTGGCTTTGATGGGGTCGAATTGCATTCCGCTAATGGTTATCTGTTAGAAGAATTTCTTTCTCCTATAAGCAATCTTCGTAAAGACAATTATGGAGGAAGCGTTGAAAACCGTTGCCGCTTTGTGATTGAAGTAGTAACTGCCGTTGCAAATGCAATTGGAAAAGAAAAAACAGGAATTCGTTTATCACCTTATGGAGTGGCCAGTGACATGCCCCATTATCCTGAAATTGATGCCACTTATGATTACTTGTCTAAAGAACTCAATAAACTGGATATTGCCTACATTCATCTGGTGGATCACTCCGCTATGGGAGCTCCTGCCGTTCCTTTGGAAATTAAAAAAGTGATACGAAACAATTTTAAAAATACTATTATCCTTTGTGGTGGGTTCGATAAAGAAACTGCTGAAGCAGCTATTGAAAGCGGTCTTACAGATTTAGTAGCCTTTGGCCGACCATTTATTAATAATCCCGATCTTGTAAAAAGATTTGAGAATAATTGGCCTTTATCTCAAGATCTCAACATGGATTTATTTTATACTGCTGATGAAAAAGGATATACTGATTACCCATTTTATAAAATCGAGTAAGAAATGTATTTATCTTTAAGGAAATAATAGTTTAAGTAACCCATTTAAATAGAAGTTAAATGAAAGATCTGAATCAATTTTTAGCTTTATTAGGTGAAGAAAAAGACTTTTTGTTGCATCATGTCTGTAAAACAATTTCTAAAGATCAAATTCATTTACCAGGTAAATCCCATATAGACACCCATTTTTTACAAAGCAATAGAAACGCACAAGCGATTCGAAGTTTGACACAATTATACCAACATGGACGCCTTGGCGATACCGGATATATTTCAATTTTGCCTGTTGATCAAGGAATTGAGCATACAGCAGGAAGCTCTTTCGCTACTAATCCTATTTATTTTGATCCTGAGAATATTGTAAAATTAGCCATGGAAGCAGGTTGCAATGCAGTAGCATCCACAATGGGCGGATTGGCAATGTTGTCGAGAAAATATGCACATAAAATTCCATTTGTGGTAAAAATAAATCACAACGAGCTACTAACTTATCCCAATAAATACGACCAAATCATGTTTGGTAGTGTGAGTGACGCTTGGAATATGGGAGCTGTTGCAGTAGGCGCGACTGTTTATTTTGGCTCTGCCGAATCAGACCGGCAAATAATAGAAGTTGCGAAGGCTTTTGAAGAGGCGCATAATTTAGGAATGGCTACGATTCTATGGTGCTATTCCAGAAATGATGCTTTTATAAAAGACGGTGTCGATTACAATACAGCCGCTGACATTACCGGTCAAGCGAATTATTTAGGCGTTTCGATTCAGGCGGATATTATTAAACAGAAGTTACCAAACAATAACGGTGGTTTTACAACAATAAAATTTGCTAAAACAAATCCGGATATGTACACCAAATTGGCCAGCGATCATCCAATAGATTTATGTCGCTATCAGGTCATGAATTGTTATTCGGGGCGTATTAGCATGATTAATTCAGGAGGAGAATCAAAAGGAGAAACTGATTTGGCCGAAGCCATAAAAACGGCGGTGATTAATAAAAGGGCAGGAGGAGCTGGTATGATTATGGGACGAAAAGCTTTTCAAAGGCCTTTTAATGAAGGCATAGAACTGATTCATGCCGTGCAGGAAATTTACTTAGCTTCCGAAATTACTATTGCTTAATTTTAGATAATTTATAGTTTTATAAGAAATTGCAAAGATGTCAAAAAAAATTGTAGTTTAGCATTGGAGCAGGTGCATTATGTTGATTTACAGTTATTAATCAGTTTGTGTAAAAAGTGAGAACTAATTAATCATTATGGCCACATTGAGTTTATTATTTTCCACTATTAAAAAATTATAAAACATGAAAATTTTTAAATTACTGTTATTTGTTTTATTATTAAATATTGGCTTTGCCAACGCACAAAAAAAACTAACTGGAAAAGTGGTTAATAATAAGAACCAGCCAATAGCTAAGGCAAAAATATATTTAGATTCAATTGATTCAAATGTTGAAACCAATAAGAATGGCTATTTTGAAGTTCAACTTCCGGTAAAAGTAGCGAGTATTAACATTTATTCATACGAATATGGCTTACTGTCTTCTAAATTCAATGATGAAAGTATTATGAATTTTGTGTTTTTGGATTCGGAAAAAGCAACAAATAAGCGAATTAAAAAAGGGGAAAAAATAAAAATTGGCTATTCTGAGGAGAATAAAAAATATCAAGTGCTTAATTCAAGGAGCATAGGAGCTGCTGACGATAAAAATTCAGGGATTTACAATAACATTTTTGATCTTATTCGAGGACGTTTATCTGGAGTTACAGTTTCTAGAGACAATAAAATAACCATTAGAGGCGTAAGTTCGATTCGTAATATTTCAGACCCATTATTTGTTGTTGACGGAATGATTGTGTCGAGTATCGATTATATTTCACCTAATATTGTAAAAAGCATCAGTATTTTAAAAGGTGCAGAAGCTTCTGTTTATGG
The DNA here is from genome assembly GCF_042787235.1 of Flavobacterium zhoui. Taxonomy (NCBI): domain Bacteria; kingdom Pseudomonadati; phylum Bacteroidota; class Flavobacteriia; order Flavobacteriales; family Flavobacteriaceae; genus Flavobacterium; species Flavobacterium zhoui. The sequence goes on along the minus strand of NZ_JBHZPY010000004.1, from coordinate 138,577 downwards.
TTCGCAAGGATCGTCGGGTGTTATTGTGATAAAAACAAAATAGTTTTGAGAAGCAATGCTGGTGCAAGAGAATCACGTACTTTTTTTACCAATATCTCCAAGCCCTAATTTTAAGCATGAAAATTATAACTCTTCCGAATTGCCAAATTAATTTAGAGTGATTTCATTTTTAATAATACAATCTAAAATCGAGTAGTTTGCAGAGGTCATAGTGTTTTTGAAATAATTCTTGTACAATTTCAACGATATTATCCTGTTCTTCAAATAGACTAAAGAATATTTTGTCTAGGTTGCTGCTGGTTAATTTATGGAATACGGCGCCGTAACCAGAAATAGCGCGAGCTCCAGTAATATCTAAAAAATATTGAGCTTCTTCCTCGGTTAGGTCTAATATTTTTGCATTGGCAAAATGCAAAATTTTACCTGTCATTTTTCCTTCAAAGAGCTCTGCTATTTCTTCTAAAGTATAGTAATAATCATTTAGGCAAATAGTATTTCCTTCGCCCTGCATCACTAAATAGATTATTTCATAATTGGTAAAATTATGATCTGCATAAAGCAATGCATTTAAACTTTCTTCTAATCCTTCAATAGTATCGCACGTTTTATAAATGCTTGTAATACCATGTTCAAAGGCCAGTTGCTCTAAGTTTTTGACCACTTCAGTAGTGGTCGTAGTTTCTATATCCGGAACGGCTTCAAGGCAGAATATAAAGGTGTCAGCATCCATGAAATTTAGTTTATGTAGATGGTATTTCAAATCAAATAATGTTGAAATAAAAACTCCAATGTTTTCTTCTAAGAGTGCAAAACAAACTCTAACTAGTTTATTGCTTGCTGCGAATTTTCGAAACATTTGCTTAATTGGACTTTGTAAATTTATTTTACAAAATTACTGAAGTATAAAATTCATTCTTAGTATTTAACAATAAATAGTTATTAACCCTTCGATAAAAAACTCAAGGCAGGCCAGGATAATTCGCAGAGTTGGGTTTATAGTTGTGGGGTAGGATTGTAAATCTGCGCGTCCGGATAAATTTTAAATCAAAGAATATTATTGATACAAAAAAGTGTATCATATAAGCCTGTTATAGTATAATATTGATACACTTTTGCTATTGATACATTTATTAAGAAGTTTAGATTTTAGTAGATTCTTTATAGTGGTTAAATATTTTAAGAGATTGATAAAAAACAACAAATAATGTAATTGCGGTTAAAACAAATAGAATTATAAGTAAATTTCTTTTCAAATTAATTTCGCAATCAAAAATAAATCGTTCAGAAGTCCAACCAATGAATGATATAAAAAATGTTGAAACAACAAGAATACTTATATGGTTATTAATTTTTTTCAGTCTTAAAATATATTTTCTAGCAAAAGTTTCTTTTTGTTTCGTAATGGCTGTTGTATCACCATTTTTAATAGAATCTGATATAGACCTAAGTTCATCTCGTTTGGCTATTACAAATGAGTAAATAACAGTAAATAAAGTCACTGCTAATCCAAACAATATTAATTGAAAATTCCAAATATCGTTTAAAAGCGTGTTAATACTTTGAATATCATTCTCCATTGCTCATGTAATTTTCTAAAACTGGAATTAGTTTATTAAATATAAAATCGATATTATGTAAATTATCCATTTCACTTTCTGTGATTGAAGTTTTCATATTAAAGACTTTTTCGGCTGTTTCATTGTATTCGTCATTTGCCTCATTAATCATTTCTTTTGTTATTTTATATTCGTTTTTGCCAACAATTAATTTAGCTTCTTTCTTTTGATAGTCTTCTTCGTTAGGTTTATTTATAATTTCTTCAATTTTGTCGATAGGCATATCTTTAAATTTGTGAAATTTATTTTTTGAAAATTTACCGTCAACTAAATATTCTTTATATTCAATATCAACATCATTTTCGCTGTAATCAATAGCACTATATTTTATTTGTAGTTCTGGAATGGTTTTATATTCTCTTAGCTCTTCCAAAATAGTTGGTAATTTTATATTTGCAATAGGTGTTTTTATTATCTTATTTAAAAAATATTTAGTTACTTTCAAAATCTCATCGTTGGATTTGGTCGGGTCTTCATAGACCAAAATTAAAAAATGATGAGTATAATTTTTTGAATCAAGTCCTTTTATAACTGGATAAATCATTATGAAATTGGTATCACTTCCAACTTTATGATTTTTTTTAAAATTAATTTTTTCGTCAGCTTCCAAATAGCCATCATACAGGTTAGTACTATCAGCGGATACTTGGATAAGTATAGCATTGTTGTCTAAATTATTGTTATGAGTTTTAATATCTCTGATTACAGTTTTTTTGGTTTTATTCCTGTTTTCAAATGCTAATAAATATTCATTATCCGCATAATCACTAATCTTTTTTTTAATATATAAAGACATGTGTTCAGTAGTAATGCCACCGAATATATCATTTGGTTTTTCAAAAATTTCAGTAGTATATACGGGAATTTTAATATCGTATGTTTTTATTTTCGTTGCCATTTTTGAGTATTAAATTTTTATTTTATCTATTTCCTTCATTATCCTATCCGTTTCACTCAAAGCCACAATAATTTTTTGATAATGTAAAATATCATCATAATTTAGTTCACGCCCCTTACGGTCTTTTAGCCATTTCTGAGCGGGTTGGTAGCCACCAATATAAAAATTCCAAGCCACTTCTGGAACGTTAGCGAAATACTGGTCTTCATTAATGTAAACGTTACCTGTCACTGCGAGGGACGAAGCAGTCTCATCTGTTGCGATTGCTTCGTTCCTCGCAATGACAAAGGTTGGTTTAGTCACTATGCTGTCACCGTCTTCTGGATATTGGGTAATATATTTCTCGACTATAGGACTTTCTAGTAAATGTATTTGTCTCAGTTCGTCACCCAAAGCAACCAATTTCCAAAATTGGTCTGCATCAGTTGGAAGTGGAATACGAGGAAAATCAATCTTTAAAAACTCCTTATATTTCTCACGATATGATGGAGAATGTAATACCGCATAAATATAATCTAGCAAATCAATTGGTGCAAAGCTTTGTCTAAACTCTGGACGTACTTCATCACTGTTGGCAAAACAAACATTACTTTCTGTTTCCTTTTCGTTGGTGAACGTCATACCCAAACCGTCAGCGATTTGTTTTACAATGTTGGGGTTTAGGTTTGGGATTCTTTTTTGATTATGACCTAACGTTTGTTGGTTGTTGGTTTCTGGATAAAGGTAAAGAGGTGCTATGAAGCTGATTCCAGCACCAGCACTTTTATTACCAGCGGAACATTGGTCAGTGATGTTATTCGAAATGAAAATTGAAAAATTATACACACTGCTCATAGGTCTAATGTAATTAAGGCCTAAATTCTCTCCTTTTAAAAAGTGTTGCATAACTTTTTCTCTCGACCTTTCAATAAGTTTTACATCATAATATATATTTTTAACATCAAAAGGACGATATGAAATTTTTCTAATTAAGTTCTTGTTTACTTCTATCTTGAAAAATTCTTCTACATTTTTGATTAAGTCAGTTGTAGTGTTATTAATTAGAATTGCATCTTTAGCGGTTACAACGCCCGCATTGTTTAATAAGAATAGCTCGTTTACTAAGAGTCCTTTATCGTATTGTGTTTGTTGTTTAAAATTTTTGCTAACAAAAAAGTAATTGGGAGCAACATTTGGTAGTTCTTGATAAGGGATAGATTTTATTGAATTTTCAGAAAGAAAGTCATATTTATAATCTCGTTTGCCAAACAAATCGTAATGTAAAATTTTACCTAAATCCTCTTTCGCCTTTTTTCCAGTTTTTACAAATAAATTAATCGAAACCCCTTGCATTATATCAAACACGTTTTGGTCTATCGAACCATCCAAAGCAGTTTCTTTTTTCTTACTGTTCCCATGCAAATCGATTGTGTATATTTTGTCGTAAGTTTTAAGTAAATTCCAACGCATACCTCTAAAAGTTGGGTTATCTAAAAAGCCATGTGGGTTGATAAATGCCAAAATTCCTTCACCATTCTTATCAATAAAATGTTGCCCAAAACGCATAAACTTTACATAATCATCATTTATCCATTTTGGATTTCGCTCTTTTAACTTTTCTTTTCCACCTGGTTCTTTCTTGTAATCTTCCATCAATTTCATAATCCATTCACCTTTGTTAGAACTTTCGCCACTATAAGGTGGATTACCCATAACTACCATTACAGGTGCATCACGTTTTATAGCATTAGCTTGGTCTGCCTCGTCAGAGAGCCATGAACTAAAAAGGGTGTTGGTGTCTGGATGAGCTTCTTCGAGCGAGTTCGTCAAGAAAATACGGAACCTTTGGTCGTCTGTGGGTTTGTATCCTGTTTCGGTCAATAGCATGTCCATTTTGAGGTGGGCCATTGCGTAACTCGCCATGAGTAACTCAAAACCATTCAATCGTGGAATGAGGTCTTTGGTTACATACTTGCTCCAAATACCTTGTTGGCCTTCAAATTTTTTATGAATGTGTTTCACCACCTCAGCTAGAAAAGTTCCAGTTCCTGTGGCTGGGTCCAATATCTGGACTTTATGAACTTCATGTTCTACCTCAACTTCTTTAATTTTTGAGTTTGCTCCTTTACCCGTTTGGGTAATTGCTTTTTTCTTGATTTTTATTTTACTGGTGTCGGCCAAACCTTGTGGTAAATCGAACTCCGTTTTTAGAATGTCATCAACCGCTCGAACTATAAAATTTACTACGGGTTGTGGAGTGTACCAAACCCCACGTGCTTTCCGCAAAGCGGGATTGTATTCACCCAAAAATGTTTCATAAAAGTGAACCACAGGGTCTTCCTGTTTGGTGCTTTTACCAAAATTTTTCATAATGAGAGCCACATCCGAAGCTAAGAAAATATTAACCAACTCATCAACTATCCAAGTTAGCCTTGTATCTAAATCAAACCCCGCAATATCTTGAAATAACTTTCGCAAAAAAGGGTTACTTTTAGGGATTAACTCAGCGGCTTCCATCCTAGAGAATGTCGGCAAAGTTGGGTCGTGGTAGCGGGCCGCAAACATGCCATAAGCGATGGTTTGAGAATAGATGTCGGCAAATGATTTGTTATCAATATCGTGAATCAACATTTGTTGGAATGACAACATTTGCGATTTGATGGTGGAGCGTTTTCCTTCTTGGTCGTCATAATTTAGTGACTTCTCAATGACGTCTGCCATTAGTTTTGCCTTTCCCGCCATCATTTGAGCCAACTTAGTTGGTGACTTGATAGTTTGCGAAATGGTTTCGGCAAAATTCTTTATTAGTTGAGTAAACTGGTCAAAGTTTTCTGGTTGAGGTACAATCGCACCATTTTCCAATTTTGCAATTGCAATTTTTGTGGTTAATTCTCCATCTTTATAAAAATGAAAATCCATATAATCGGTAAATACCAAATTTGACAGACCCGATTTATAGCGGTCAAACTGTTCTTTTAGGGTTTTGCTCCCTAAGTCTACTCCAATGTCTTTGGCTTCAATATAGCCCACAGGAACGTCTTTACGGGTCAATACATAATCGGGAGCACCGCAAGCCACCCTTGCGGGTTCATTGGTGACCAAGATGTTTGGTAAAATTGCCATGATGAGGTTTTGTAAGTCACCACGATAGGAATGTTCTCTTGCGTTACCAGTAACGTATAAGGTGTTTATTTTGGATAGATATTGTTGGATAGTCATTATTTTGGTGGTCAGATTTAGTTTACTAATGTAGGATATTTTATTAGTATTTAAAAACAGAAAGGGTTCTTAATCTATACAACAAGAGCTAAATCGCAATAAAACTATAAAAGGAGTATTCATCCGTTCCTTATAATAGAGAACAGGCATTGAAAGCGCATGATATGAACACTGTGATTTGGTTTGCTATTGAAGAAATGGTGTTGAAAACAATAATATTTGGAGCATAATCATCACTCTTTTTGTCCCTTCTAAGGTTAATGTCTATGGAATTTAGTAAATTTTAAACATAAAAAAACCCTAACATATTGATGTTAGGGTTTTTGCTTTGGTAGCGAGACCGAGATTTGAACTCGGGACCTCAGGGTTATGAATCCTGCGCTCTAACCGACTGAGCTATCTCGCCATGATTAGGGTGGAAAACCATCCCTGAATGCGGGTGCAAATATAAAAATAATATTACAGGTTGCAAGTGTTTTTTAAAGAAAAAAAAATATTTTTAAAAATGCTTTTTTTTCGGATTTATATTCTATATATTTCACAAAAATTAAATGTAGCTCATGGATCAAAAAGTACGTTACGAAATCGAGTTCCCAATAAATTCATCTCCTCAACTGTTGTATCAATATATATCAACTCCATCCGGATTATCGGAATGGTTTGCTGATAATGTAAATTCTCGTGGTGAGTTTTTTACTTTTATTTGGAATGACTCCGAGGAGAAAGCCAGACTTGCTTCTAAAAAGTCAGGCGAAAAAGTAAAATTTAAATGGATAGATGAAAATAATAAAGATACCGAATACTTTTTTGAGTTGCATATCTTGGTTGATGAGTTGACCAAAGATGTTTCGTTGATGGTAATTGACTTTGCTGAAAAAGATGAAGTTGATGAAGCTACACAACTTTGGGAAAATCAAATTTCAGATTTGAAACATCTAATAGGTTCTGTATAGATTAATCCTATTTTATAACTTATATTTGCCCTAAACAAAATTTAGGGCTTTTTTATGATTAATTTTAATGGAACTATAGTGTCGCAGGACGCTAATATATTGACACAAAACCGCGCTTTTTTATATGGTGATGCTGTTTTTGAAACGGTTAAAATAATAAACAATAGAATTCTGTTTTTAGAAGATCATTATTTTAGATTAATGTCTTCTATGCGGGTGATTCGAATGGAAATACCCATGAATTTTACTATGGAATATTTCGAAGAGCAAATTCTGTTATTGGTAAAAAACAATGCTTTGTCTGCCTCGTCCCGAGCCCGCATCACAGTTTATAGGAATGATGGAGGTTATTATTTGCCAAAAAATAATTCGGTGTCCTTTTTGATTCATACAACAGCACTAGAAAACACTTCCTATTCGATTGAACAAAAAGAATATGAAGTGGATCTTTACAAGGATTTTTATATCACCAAACAGCTGCTCTCTTCTATAAAAACAACAAATAAAATAATAAATATAACAGGAAGTATTTACGCAAATGAAAATGGCTTAGATAATTGCATTTTATTGAATGACAGTAAAAATGTGGTTGAAGTTTTGCAGGGAAATATTTTTATGCTGTTGGGAAATAGATTGATTACCCCACCAGTTTCAGAGGGTTGTTTGAATGGTGTGATGAGAAAACAAATCTTGGTATTGGCAAAAAAAAATGATCACTTAGAAGTAGTTGAAGAGGCCATTTCTCCATTCGACCTTCAGAAAGCGGATGAATTATTTATAACAAATGTTATTAAAGGGATACAGCCTATAACTAAATACCGCAAGAAAACATTTACTACCAATGTAGCAAATCAATTGGTGCAAATGCTGAATGAAATGATAAGAGTAAACTAATTTAAATAAGGGTTTTCAGGGGCATTTGACCATATGAGGTATTCTCCTCCTAATTCTTTTATTTGCTCCTGCCAGAAATGCGTTGTAGATTTTCCGATGATTTTATTTTCGTAATTATTTTCGGTTATAATCCATGAATTTTCTAGCATTTCATTTTCTAATTGATTTTCATCCCAACCGGTGTAACCCAGGAAAAAACGAATGTTGTCTTTATTAATTTTTCCATCGTTAATTAGTTGTTTGGTAGACTCAAAATCACCTCCCCAATAGATTCCATTTGATATCTCAATACTGTTTGGAATCAAATTAGGAATATTGTGTATGAAATAAAGATTATCCTGTTCTACCGGACCGCCATTGTAAATTTTGAATCGGGCAAAGATTTCCGGAATCAAATCATTAATAGTATATTTCAATGGTTTATTTATAATAAAACCAACAGATCCCTCTTTATTATGATCTGCTAATAAGATTACGGATCTATTAAATGATAGATCGCCAACTATAGAAGGCTCTGCTATAAGTAGATGACCTTTTCTTAATTTTTCTGAGATCATGACATTGTCTTTTTAAGTAATTAAATTTAAGAAAAAATTCATTAAAATACCAAATAAACTCGTTAAACTGCATAAAAAAACCCTCCATAGGAAGGTTTTATTATATTGGAAAACTTAAACTAGTTTACTGCTCCTTCTAATTCTGCACCAGCTTTAAATTTCACAACATTTTTAGCTGCGATTTGAATAGTTTTTCCTGTTTGAGGATTTCTACCGTCTCTAGCAGCTCTAGCTGAAACTGACCAAGATCCGAAACCTACTAAAGATACTCTTCCACCTTTTTTCAAGGTACCGCCTACATTTCCTAAAAATGACTCTAAAGCTAATTTTGCAGCAGCTTTTGTAATTCCTGCTTCAGCAGCCATAGCATCGATTAATTCTGATTTGTTCATAATGAATAGTTATTAATTGTTGGTTATAAAAAATTGTTAATACACAAATTTAGTAGGAAATACGTTCCTTGCAAGTGTTTTAGCTATTTTTAGCTCGTTTTGTTGATAACTTATTTTTTTTGTTCATAAAGCAGTATTTTTCGTGCTAAAATTACCGATAAACTCCCGTTTTACTGACGTTAGTAGGCTTTTGCATTTTCAGAAAAAGAGATTCCGTTCAGTAATTCGGCTGCAGTCATCCTTTTTTTTCCTGGAAATTGTAAATTTAGTACTTGAATGAATCCATTTGTGACAGCAATTTTCATTTCTTTTTTAGTGCAGATCAATTGTCCAACTGAAAAGCAGTGGTCTTCTGCAAGAACTTTTGCTTCATAAATTTTTACATTCCACTCTTCATTTTTATCTCCAAAGAAGCACCAAGCTGCCGGATATGGACTCAATCCTCTGATTAAATTATTTATTTCTGAAGCTGGCTTAGTCCAATCTATTTTGCAGTTTTCTTTATTTAGTTTGTATGCCGTTTTTATAGCTGAATTTTCAGTTTGAATGATAGTGGTTACATTTCCTTTTTCGATAAGCTTCAAAGTTTCAATAACGGTCTTGCTGCCCAAGTCCACTAATCTATCGTGCAATTGTCCGGCATTTTCAGTGTCTCCAATTTCGATTTCGGAACTTAGAATCATGGCTCCGGTATCGATTTTATCATCGATAAAAAAAGTTGTTACGCCAGTTTTTGATTCTCCATTAATTATTGCCCAGTTTATGGGTGCGGCACCACGATAATTAGGCAGGAGGGAAGCATGAAGATTAAATGTTCCTAGTGAAGGCATTTCCCAAACTACTTTTGGTAGCATTCTAAATGCAACGACAATTTGTAAATTGGCATTCAAAGCTTTTAATTCAGCTAAAAAAGTTTCGTCTTTTAGATTTGTAGGTTGTAATAAAGTAAGGTTATTGGCTAATGCAAATTCTTTTACTGCAGAATATTTTATTTTTTGTCCACGTCCTGCTGGTTTGTCCGCTGCGGTAATGACACCCACAACTTCATAGTTGTTTTTGATTATCGTATCCAGAATTCCAACAGCAAATTCCGGTGTTCCCATGAAAATAATTCGTAATTTTTCCATTATGATCTTATAGTATATTTATTGTTTGGTTTTACAAGTATTGCACTGTTATCCAGTAAATGTTGCAATACAAAGATAACTTCGTCGGGACTATTTTTAGTCCTATTTTGAATTTCTCTTGAATTTAAATCTTCGGTCTCTAGTAAAGTGATGATTGCTTTTGAAAGTAAAATGATATTAGGTTTTCGTTGTTTCTTTGTGATGCAGTGGGAACAAATACCACAATCAGTATTGACTTTTTCGCCAAAATAATTCAAAATCAATTTGCTTTTGCAAACTTTTTTCGCATTGATATAATCAACCACAGCTTTGAGTTGGTCTTTTTTTAATTGGTTTTGATTTTCTAAATATTTAGAAACTCTGCTTATGGTTCTTTCATCTTCCCGAACTTCGTTGAAAATTAAAGTTGCATCATTGTTTTTCGAATGGTATTCAATAATATCTTTTTCTTTTAATTTTTTTAGAACAGCTTGTATTTCATTAGCGGCATGGTTGGATTTTTTCGCAATCAGTTCTAAATTAAAAGCAGTTTGCATTTCGTATATTCCTGGATACGTTCGTAAGATTGCTAAAATAATTTCCTCGTCATTAGAATTCAAACTCATATAGCGAATTACTTCTTTTGAAGGAATTAAAAATCGCATTGTGATTTTTTCAGAAAATTCCTGAGATAGAGTAAGTATTCCTTGTCTGTCCAGAAATTGCATGGCATTGTATGTTTTCAAGATAGGAAAACCATATTTTATACAAAAATGATTCAAATTAAAAGTAAATTGTTCGTTGATCCCTTCTCCGTAAGCGATTTGGAAATAATTGCAAAGCTTCACATACATTTGATTCAGAAATTTTTTGTCAGGGAGTATGTTTATAAATTGACTTTCGGTTTGAAGTATATCCGAAGGACTCGTTAATAAAACAGCATATGCTTTTTCGCCATTTCTTCCCGCACGTCCAGCTTCTTGGTAATAATTTTCCAAATTCTCCGGTAACTGAATGTGAATTACCGTTTTTACATTGGCTTTGTCAATTCCCATTCCAAATGCATTTGTGGCAATAATGACCTGAACTTCTTCATTCATCCATAATTGCATGTTCTTGTCTTTTTCTTTGGACGAAAGTCCTCCATGATAATACGTTGCTTTGAACCCTAAAGACTGGAGTTGTGAGCAAACGTCCAAGCACGATTTTCTGTTTCGTACATAAATGATTGAAGGTTGCGGATTTTTCTTCAGTATTTGTTCAATTCTGAAAAGTTTATCTTCCACTTCAAATACCATATAGGCGATATTTGCCCGTGCAAATGATTTTTCAAAAATTTGCGGGTCATGCAATCCTAATTCGTTGATGATATCGACCTGTACTTTCGGTGTCGCTGATGCGGTCAAAGCTAAGAAAGGTGTTTTTGGAAAATGTTTTTTTAACGAAGAAATTTTTAAATAGGCTGGCCGGAAATCATGCCCCCATTGCGAAACGCAATGTGCTTCGTCTATGGTAATTAAGTTTATGGGAAGATTTTTTATTCTTTCCAATATCCAATCGGATTGAAGTCGTTCTGGTGATAAATAAAGGAATTTATAATTTCCGAATTGACAGTTGTCTAACAGGTCAATCATTTCCTCGGATCGGATGCCACCCGTTAGAGCAATCGCTTTTATATCACGCTTTTGTAAATTAGCGACTTGGTCTTTCATCAAAGCGACCAAAGGTGAAATCACCAAACAAATGCCTTCGTTCATCATCGCCGGAATCTGAAAACATACTGATTTTCCGCCACCGGTTGGCATCAATGCAAAAGTATCTTGACCGCTTAAAACAGAATTAATAATTTCGTTTTGCAGTGACCTAAATTTATCATGTTTCCAATATTTTCGAAGAATAGCTACTGCTTCTTGCATAGATTACAGTCCCGAGACTTCGGGATCAGATTTTAAGTTATACTAGATGAAAAAATCGTAAATCCCAATTTGTAATTCTCAAATTATTTAGAAATTTCATCTAAGATAAAAAGAATTCTGTTATCTAAGGTGTCTTTAGGTACTTCTATGAGATCGTAGCCGTAATTTTGGTAGGTTTCGGCAAGATGCATATAGATGATTTTGGCTTGTTCGAAGTTTTCATAACGTTCACCATCGCTAATGTATATGTCTTCCCAAGGTGGTAGAATGAAGATTTTTGTGTACGTATGTTCGCGACAGGCAGTATCAAAAAAGTCAGGATAACTATCCCCAATATAATGCATATAGGCCAAAACATCAGGAATTCCCCTATCTATAAATACAATATCGTGAGGTTCTTGGGAAGCATCTTGAAATTGCTTTTTTCTTCCTTCAAGAAGTAATTCGCTGAATAATAGCGGTTTTTCTAGGAATAATTGTTCGATTCCTTGTTTTTTGGCTTCCAAGGTTACTTCCCGAGAAATTTCTGGGTAACAACAATATCCGTTAGCTATCAATCCGTCTATGATAGTACTTTTCCCTGTTCCAGGACCGCCAATGATAACTATGATTTCTTTCTGCACTTTTAAAAAATAAGGCGCAAATTTACTTAAACTTATCGGGATTTAAAAAAATGATTGCCGTTAAAATAAGAATAGACAAAAAATCATATTTCAATATTCATAATTTACTTTTGAAACCGTATATTTGCCTTTATTTTTTAAAAGAAAATGGACAAAGAGACCGAAGAATTTTACGACAGATTAAAAGTGGAGTTGGATATGAGTAATACATGGCCAGCATTGTACTTATTTAAATTTATTGTGCCTACTGAATGTGATAACGTTGAACGCGTTGAATTGGCCTTTGATTGTATGGGTGCAGTTATAAAAACAACTAAGTCCAAGACTGGAAAATTCACCAGTATATCTGTTGATGTCACTGTGAAAGATGCGCAAGAAATAGTAGATAAATACCTAGAGGTTTCTACAATAAAAGGTATTGTCTCCCTTTAAATAAGAAATGAATTCTGGATGGTGCACTCGGATGATTATAAATCTTCTGGAATAGTAGCATACAAAATCAAAAATACATACATTCGAATATGAATTCAAAATATATAAAAGAAAACTCGAACGATGTTGTTCACCATTTGGAATATAATGCGGAGCGGTCCCATTTGATTATTCCGGAATACGGACGTCATTTGCAAAAGCTAATTGATCAGGCAACTATAATTGAAGATGATGTGGAGCGCAACAAAGCGGCAAAATACATCATTCAGGTTATGGGTAGCTTGAATCCTCATTTGCGTGATGTTCCAGATTTCCAACACAAGTTATGGGATCAGATTTTTATTATGTCTGATTTTAAATTGGTTGCTGATTCCCCGTATCCAATTCCTTCACGTGAAGTTTTGCAACTGAAACCAGATGTATTACAATATCCTCAAAATTTTCCAAAATACAGATATTACGGTAACAATATAAAGTACATGATTGATGTAGCCAATAAATGGGAGGAAGGCGAAATGAAAAATGCATTAGTAAAAGTTATTGCAAATCACATGAAAAAATCCTATTTGAGTTGGAATAAAGACACAGTAAAGGATGATGTTATTTTTGAACATCTGTACGAACTATCCGATGGGAAATTGAATTTACTTCAAAGTACAGAGGAACTATTGAATACCACCGATTTATTACGAACCAATAAACGAGTGTCTAATAAAATTTTACCAGTAGGGCAGCCAAAAATTCTAAGTAACAAGAATTTAAAAACAGGAAAACCAAAACCATTTCAAAAAAATAATCCAAAATAATAGAGTGCTAAGGCGCTAATTTCCTGAGGTGCTAAGACTAAAAAAACTAGCTAAAACCTTAGAGGTTATTGCTTCAGTTCCTCAGAAACTTAAAAAAAGAATATGGGAATTTTCAAAATAGAAGGTGGTATTCCATTAAAAGGAGAAATTACGCCACAGGGAGCCAAAAATGAAGCATTACAAATTTTATGTGCTGTTCTTTTAACTCCGGAAAAAGTTATAATTAATAATATTCCTGATATTATTGATATCAATAAACTAATCACTCTTTTAGGAAATCTAGGCGTGAAAATTCAGAAAACTGGAGCAGGATCTTATACTTTTCAAGCAGATGAAGTGAACGTACAGTATTTAGAAACAGAAGCTTTTAAGAAAGAAGGCGGATCACTACGTGGATCTATAATGATTGTTGGACCGTTATTAGCTCGTTTTGGCCGTGGATACATTCCGAAACCAGGAGGAGATAAAATAGGTCGTAGAAGATTAGATACGCATTTTGAAGGTTTTATTAATTTAGGAGCAAAATTCCGTTACAATAGAGAAGATCATTTTTATGGTGTTGAAGCTACAGATGGATTAACCGGAGCAGATATGCTGCTTGATGAAGCCTCAGTAACAGGAACGGCAAATATCGTGATGGCTGCTGTTTTAGCAAAAGGAAGAACCACAATATATAATGCAGCATGCGAGCCTTATTTGCAACAACTTTGTAAGATGTTGAACTCTATGGGCGCAAATATTACAGGTGTTGGCTCTAATTTATTGACTATTGAAGGAGTGGAAAGTCTTGGAGGTTGTGAACATAGAATTCTTCCTGATATGATCGAAATCGGGTCGTGGATTGGATTAGCAGCCATGACGAGAAGCGAAATTACCATCAAAAATGTAAGCTGGGAAAATCTTGGTGTTATTCCAAATACTTTTAGAAAATTAGGAATCACTTTAGAAAAAAGAGGCGATGACATTTATATTCCGGCTCACCTTGATGGATATGAGGTCAAAACAGATATTGATGGTTCTATTCTTACCATCGCAGATGCTCCTTGGCCCGGATTTACTCCCGATTTATTGAGTATTGTTTTAGTGGTAGCCACGCAAGCAAGAGGAGATGTTTTGATTCATCAAAAAATGTTTGAAAGCAGATTATTTTTTGTTGACAAGTTGATTGACATGGGAGCAAAAATTATGTTGTGTGATCCGCATAGAGCAGTTGTTATGGGACACGATTTTAAATCACAGTTGAAAGCTACGACAATGTCTTCACCAGATATTCGTGCTGGAATTTCATTATTGATTGCAGCCCTCTCCGCGAAAGGAACGAGTACTATTCAGAATATTGAACAAATAGATAGAGGATACGAACGTATTGACGAACGATTGAGAGCCATTGGAGCTCATATTATTCGCGCATAAAAATAGAATCAGTGCAAAAGATCGTTTAAGTAAACCTGTAGATTTTGAATAGAGATATTCAAGTGGGTTTATTTAAACGATTTTATTTTTTAATTAAATGTAATTATGACAAACGAACAAACAGCAATAAAAGCTACTTATTTTAGTATCATTGGGAATATAAGTTTGGCCATTATTAAAGGTTTAGCAGGTTTTTTTGGAAATTCTTATGCTTTGATAGCGGATGCTATTGAATCTACGACTGATATTTTCGGCTCATTTTTAGTGTTGTTCGGAATAAAATATTCTAATAGACCGGCAGACAAAAATCATCCCTATGGACATGGTCGAGCGGAACCGTTAATTACTTTTTTGGTCGTAGGATTTTTGATTACTTCCGCCACAATTATTGCTTATGAAAGTATCAGTAATATTAGAACACCACATGATTTGCCTAAATCCTGGACCCTTTATGTTCTTGGCGCAATAATTATTTGGAAAGAATATTCATTTCGAATAGTAATGAAAAGAAGTATAGAGACCAATAGTTCCTCTTTAAAAGCTGATGCGTGGCATCACAGAAGCGATGCTATAACTTCTGTAGCTGCATTCATCGGAATTTCAACTGCGCTGATTTTAGGAAAAGGATATGAATCAGCTGATGATTGGGCGGCACTTTTTGCGTCAGGATTTATTTTATTTAACAGCTATTTGATATTTAGACCTGCATTGGGAGAAATTATGGACGAGCATGTTTATGATGACTTGATAGAAAGTATAAGAGAAGTATCTCATCAAGTCGATGGAATTATAGATACTGAAAAATGCTTCATCAGAAAGGCGGGTATGAAATACCATGTAGACTTGCATGCAATCGTAAACGCAAATATTACTGTAAAAGAAGGACATGATTTAGCTCATAAATTAAAAGACACCTTGGAGGAAAAATTGCCGGAATTGGGTCATATTTTGATTCATGTGGAGCCTAACGAATACCATTAACTTCATATAAAAAGGCCTTTGTGCAGGGCTTAATAATATAAAAAAACGGAGCGGATTTAAAAATCTGCTCCGTTTTTTATTTATAAAATATCCTGAAAATTTATTCCAGAACATTTAAGACTTTTAAACCAAAAACAACACCATAACCTTTATAGCCGTTTTGGTAGGAGCGAACATAATCAACTCTAAAAAGTTTGAATTTGCCAAAACCAAGATTATCAAGACCAATAGAGGCTTCTGAGTACGGTTTTGAATTGGGTATGGCAAGGGTATTTAGCCCTAAAACCATAGTAGATTTTAATTTGTTTAACAGAGGGATTTTATTCATAATATATCCTTTATCATTGTGCTCCATATGCGCTTCAAAATAACTGTCATTTGTACTGTTGGAGTAATAAGGCAACAAATTAAAAACATTCAAATAACGTGCTGTTTCACCAATATGCGTTTGATTGCCATTGAAATGTTTGTAATCCATAAAAGCAATATTATCCGCATTCAGAAACTTTCCAGCTTTTAGATTAAAGCCTATAACTCCTTTATTTCCCAGTGTTAAATCATACGCTAATCTTGTGTTGAAATGGTCAAATTCGTATTTCTTTTCATTAGCCGAAAATGCTTTTTCATACCCTAAATAAAGAGTTGGATATTTATTATTTCTAATATTGAATTTTCCGTCTGGACGGGAGGAGTATTTGTTTCCAAAATTGATTTTTGCAAGCAAATTTAATTTTGTTAAATGGTGTTTTTCAAAAGCCGGAGTGGTGAAATCAGTCGGTGCCAAAGGGTTATTCGAGGTGTATAAATCGTTCTTGTTGAAATATGAAAAATTGGTATTGTTAAACAATGGTTTGCGTTGCTGGTATTCTATCTTTCCACCTAGGTTTACTCCATTTGCAATATCCTGGCTGTAGCCAATTGCCGCCGATTCCAGGTTATACAGCTTCATGAAATTATTCTTGAATGCCAATGTACTTATCGTGTTTATAACTTTACTGATGAGTTCATTCGGATTAAACTGCTTTACGGAACTTCCTCCTGTTACATATAAAGTAGCATAATTCTGATTATTGAACCGGTGTGTAAATTGTCCAGTGACACGCAAACGATCTTCAGCGAAACCGTAATTAGGTTTTATACTTAGAGAAGTATATATACCTTTATTTTCCTGATTTTTCCAGTTCGTATATTTAAATCCCGAATCAAAATTATAACCTTGCACGGTATTGAAACTTAGTGAAACAAGGTTTAATAATCCCTCGTAACTAAAACTGTGTTTTTTAGTACTATTCTTATAAGTGTAACCGGTCAATAACTTCAATATTTTGAACTTGTTTTCTTTTGCATCAATTGAATCCATATATTTTTGGGATTTTCTGATGGTTTGAAGGCTGTCTTTCTTTATATAATCACTACTTTCTTCTATTGTCAAAGGAATTGGCCGGATGGTATTCCAAAAGGCATCCTCTTTTTTATTGGCATTTGTCTCGAAACTCAAAATCTCATTCCCAAAGGTTTTCTTTTCGAAAGAAAGAGGGAATTCATAATTGGTATACACATAATTGAATTTTCCGGAAAACTTTACTCCAAATGCTCCGGCATTAAAGGCCAGACTTTGAGAGTTTTTTGACCATATTTTGTTTTTGGAATTGTAACTGAAGTTTTGGTTTAAAGTCATTACATCCGTAAATTCATTTTTCATTCGGTATCCTTTTATGTCAAGGTCTATGGCGTAAATTGCAAAACTGTCATCGACAATATAAATATATCCTTCAAAAACGGGCTCCTTATCACGGTTTGGAGTGACTTTTATTTTGTTGATTTGCAGATTGTTTTCATTAAAAAAAGTGCCTTCAAGTTTGAATTTATAATAATTGAAAGCATTATCGGCAATGGGTGAAATCATGTTGATTCCAAACTCTAAAGTATTATTATAAAAATCATATGTAGATGATTTTGCTGTATTATAACTATACCCTTTGTTATTTCCTGAAATTCTGGAAGCAACAATCCTCTCTTTTAAATTGTTGGGCTTTTCAAAAGTTATTTTTGAAACGGTTTCCGATAAATATAAAATACCACTTCCGGTTGAATCAAGATTCGTAGCCATGTCATCGCCTATATCAACCTTCATTCCCATTATTTTCTTGGGTAAATCCTTAATCTTGAATAATCCTCTGGAATAAAAATCGGCTGTGTATCGCGCTGTTTTTTCTGAATTTTCTTTTTTGGATGCAATTGCACTTTTTATAATTGCTATGGCAGGATTATTTTTTTTGTTGATTATAACCTCGTTGAGGGAATAGCTTTCCTCTAGCATTTTTACATCCAAAGTAAAAGGGGACTTTTCTGTTGGAATTGCTATTTTTTTTGTTTTAAATCCCAATAATTGAAAAACTATTTTGTTCTTTCCAACTGATTTTATATTCAGCTGATAGTTTCCTTGTTCATTAGAAGTAGTGCCATTATAGGTATTTTCTTCAAAGACACTTACTAAAGGTAATGGCTTTCCTTTTTCGTCAGTGATGGTCCCTTTGATTTGGGCATTGGAATAAAAAGATAACACTAGTAATAGAAACAAGTAAGCATTCTTCATAATTGAGTTTTTTATAAGACGCTTAATTGTAGGTAATGTTACATGATTTTGATATTAAACTAAAGAAAAGATTGTATTGCTAATTCATAACTTTTTAAACCAAATCCAAGAATTACTCCTTTTGCATTACCTGTAATGTAGGATTGATGCCTGAAGCTTTCACGAGAAAAAGTATTCGAAATATGCACTTCAACCACGGGTGTAGTTATGGCTTTTACAGCGTCACCAATTCCTATAGAAGTATGCGTATAAGCCCCGGCATTTAATATAATTCCATCATAAGAAAAACCATATTCCTGAATTTTATCGATTAATTCCCCTTCTATATTGCTTTGATAATAGCTGAATTCTATTGCAGGAAATTTAATTTGCAAAGTTGTGAAATATTCTTCAAAAGTTAGATTTCCATATACTTCGGGCTCACGTTTTCCTAAAAGATTTAGATTAGGCCCATTAATAATACTAATTTTCATTGTGGTTCTTTTTGTAAAAATAAAAAAACCGTTCCAATTTATGGAACGGTTTTAAAAAATAAATTTTTATTTTAATTTTCTTAGAACTTAAAACCTGCTGAAACTTGAACAACAGAGTTTTTAACTTGTGCATCTTTCGAGGCATCAGTTAATCCTAAGCCATAACGACCTTGAATAAATAGACTCTTTGTAATATTTAGTCCTAGACCTCCAACAACTGCAAAATCAAAAGTATTTGCATCCTTAACATCAAAATTGTTTCTTTCGCTCAATAAAAATGATGCTTGTGGTCCTAGCTCAAGGCTGACGAATTTGTTCAAATTAATTTTTGCTAAGACAGGAATAGATAAATAGCCTAATTCGTTTCTAAATTCTTCAGTTGCATTTTTGTAAGTTGCTCCTTGGGTAGAATAAAGTAACTCAGGTTGGATCGCGAAACTATCTACAAGTTTTATTTCGGCAATTAAACCCGCATGGTAACTTGTAATGGCATCTGTTTGATAATTACGGCCGTTTACTGTGATGTCAGATCCATTCTGATTGGCATAATTTACTCCAGCTTTAACTCCAAATTTAACTAATTGTGCTTGCATATTCATCGATATAGCAACAAGTAAAACGGTAACGAAGATTGTCTTTTTCATAAAATGGTATTTAATTTGTATTAATTATTTAAACTTAAAACTCTCAATTTTGACAATTATTGCCTACAATTAGTAAACAAAATAATAGTCAGGGATATTTTAAAAACAAAAATAAGCTTATATGGCAAAATTTAAAAGCAGTATTTTTCTTAATTTATTGCTAGTTATCTACCTCAAAAAGTAGGGTTACTTGTTGTGCAGTTGCATTTTTCATGCCAAAAAATGAAAAATAAATCTTACTTATTTCTTTTTTTGCATGCGTACAACTGTAATATATTGATAATCAACGAGTTTAATTGATTAATTATAATTCAAAGGTTGGTTTTTTTAACTTTGTTGTTATAAATTTTAAATAATTAATCATGAAAAAAATTACTTTATTATTAGTATCAGTTCTCACAGTGGGTTTTGTGAATGCTCAAGACAAGGAAGATATGTCGTTTGGAGTGAAGGGTGGTTTGAATATTTCCTCCGTTACTAACACTGACCAAGATGGTGTAAATTCAAAATCTTTAATAGGTTTTCATGTAGGTTTTTTTAGCGAATTTATGATAAGCGATAATTTTGCAATTCAGCCAGAGTTACTTTATTCCGCACAAGGGGTAAAATTGGAGTCTGGTGGTGACAATGGCGATTTGAAATTGGACTATATCAATATTCCAGTCATGGCTAAATATTACGTGGCTAATACCTTTAGTCTTGAATTTGGGCCTCAAATTGGTTTTCTGGTGTCTGCCAAAGCAAAATCTGGCGGCGTTTCTGAGGATATTAAAGATCAGTTAAAATCGACTGATGTAAGTTTGGGTTTTGGCGCCGGCTATTATTTTGCGGAAAAATTTATGCTTGGAGCGCGCTATAATTTAGGCTTAACACGAATACAAAAAGATTTATTTCCTGGGGAAGCAGAGTCAAAAAATTCTGTTTTTCAAATTTCGTTAGGGTACAAATTCTAACGTTCTAATAAACATATCCATAAACCTTCCGTTACAGCGGGAGGTTTTTTATGAATGGAACTTTTTTAAAATGGATTTTTTTTTTTTGTAGTATAAATAGTAATTTTTATAATTAACAATTAATTAGATTTGTCTTAAATATTTTAAATAAAAAAAATGAAAAAAGTAATTTTAGCAGTTACGGCATTCTTAGTATTTACAATTGGTTATTCGCAAAAAGAAGGAGGAGCCAGAGTTGGTTTAGATTTTGGATTTGTTCCAGCACAAGGTGGAGCTGGTGTGTTATTTTCTATTGAACCAAAATATAATATTAAAGACAATATGAATGTGGGTTTGCGGATTGGTGCTGCAGGAATAGTTAGAGATATCAATGATTCTGGCACTAGCACAAGTGCAAAAGTTTCGGCTAATAGTTCTTACGTTGCTACTTATGATTATTACTTTAACAAATCAGGAAAAACTTTTGTTCCTTATATTGGCGGAGGTACAGGATTTTATACAGTAGGAAATGTTCAGTTTGATGATATTAATAGTTCAAATAACGTAACATTAGATGCCACAAGTAATTTTGGCGGGTTAGTCAGAGGTGGTTTTGAGTGGGGTAAATTTAGAATGGGAATGGAATACAACTTAGTTCCGAAATCGACTTTACATGACATGAATGGGAATAATCGAGGAACGGTTTCAAACACATATTTGGGGATACACCTAGGGTTTTATATTGGTGGTGGCAAATGGGGCAAATAACTTCTTTTGTAAATTATTTTAAAACCTCTAATTTAGGAGGTTTTTTTATGTCTAAAAAAATCTTTACTTTGTAAACATGGATTGGAATTCATACATCAAAAGCTATCAATCTTATTTGAAAATCGAACGAGGTTTGTCAAAGAATACGATCGAAAATTACTCTTTCGATATTGATAGACTACGACTTTTTCTTATTGAAAATGAAATTGCTGTTTCTCCCATACAAATAGGAGAGGAGACTTTGCAGCAATTCATTTATAGTGTTTCAAAACAAGTTAATCCCCGTTCGCAAGCCAGAATCATTTCTGGTTTAAAGAGTTTTTTTAGCTATTTGATATTTGAAGATTACCGTGCAACTAATCCTCTTGAATTGATTGAAACACCTAAAACAGGTAGAAAACTACCGGATACCTTAACAACTGCTGAAATTGACGCACTAATTGCAGCAATTGACTTAACATCGAACGAGGGAGAACGCAATAGAGCTATACTGGAAACGCTTTATGGTTGTGGACTTCGAGTTTCGGAATTGACAGCTCTTAAAATTTCTGATTTATTTTTTGATGAAGGATTTATAAAAATTACAGGAAAAGGAAATAAGCAGCGTTTCGTACCTATTGGGGATTTGACTCAGAAGTACATTCAAATTTATAAAAACAATAATAGAACTCTGTTAAGTATTCAAAAGGGATTTGAAGATACTTTATTTTTGAATAGAAGGGGTAAACAATTGACTCGAGCTATGATTTTTACCATTATTAAAAGTTTAGCAATAAAAATTGATTTGCATAAAAATATAAGCCCACATACATTGCGGCATTCTTTTGCGACGCATCTTCTGGAAAATGGTGCTGACTTGCGTTCTATTCAATTAATGCTGGGACATGAGTCAATAACCACTACTGAGATTTACGTGCATCTTGACAGAAAGTTTTTGAGAGAAGTAATTAATACTTTTCATCCTAGAAAGAGTTAGTAAATACTGTTTAGATTAAAGATTCCATAAAAAAAAGACTTATCGATTTTGAATCAATAAGTCTTTTTGCATTATCTATTGAGAATTAGAGAAGGACTATTTTGCAATATTGACAGCTCTTGTCTCTCTAATTACAGTTACTTTAACTTGACCTGGATAAGTCATTTCTGTTTGTATTTTTTGTGATATCTCAAAAGATAAAGTAGCAGCATTATCATCTGAAACTTTTTCGCTTTCTACGATAACACGAAGTTCTCTACCAGCTTGAATAGCGTAAGCATTTTTTACACCGCTGAATCCGTAAGCTACTTCTTCCAGATCTTTTAAACGTTGGATGTAAGAATCTAATACTTGTCTTCTTGCACCCGGTCTAGCTCCGGAAATAGCATCACAAACCTGAATAATAGGAGATAATAATGATTTCATTTCTATCTCATCGTGGTGAGCACCAATTGCATTACAAACTTCTTCTTTCTCACCATATTTTTCAGCCCATTGCATTCCTAACAAAGCGTGAGGTAAATCACTTTCAGCATCTGGAACTTTACCAATATCGTGCAATAAACCGGCTCTTTTGGCCAATTTTACATTCAGACCTAATTCAGCTGCCATGATTCCACAAAGTTTAGAAACTTCACGGGAGTGTTGCAATAAATTTTGTCCGTACGAAGAACGGTATTTCATACGCCCAACTACTTTAATTAATTCCGGATGCAATCCATGAATTCCCAGATCAATAACGGTGCGTTTACCAACTTCTATAATTTCATCGTCAATTTGTTTAGCGGTTTTAGCAACAACTTCTTCAATTCGGGCAGGGTGAATTCTTCCGTCAGTTACCAATTTGTGTAAAGCCAAACGAGCTATTTCTCTACGTACTGGATCAAAACAAGACAGTATGATAGCTTCTGGTGTGTCATCTACAATGATTTCAACTCCAGTTGCTGCTTCTAGCGCTCTAATATTTCTACCTTCACGACCAATAATTCTACCTTTAACATCATCAGATTCAATGTTGAATACCGATACGCAGTTTTCTACTGCTTCTTCAGTTCCAACTCTTTGAATTGTATTGATAATGATTTTCTTCGCTTCTTGTTGTGCTGTCAATTTCGCTTCTTCAATAGTATCTTGAATATGCGACATTGCTTTGCTTTTAGCTTCGGCTTTTAAACCTTCAACCAATTGATTTTTAGCATCTTCGGCAGATAATCCGGAGATAGCTTCCAGTTGTTGTAATTGACTTTTATGTAATTTGTCAACTTCAGTTTGTCTTTTGTCTAAAACTTCAATTTTAGTATTGTATTCTAACGTTTTTGATTCAAAATCATCATTAACCTTTTTAGCTTTTGATAATTCATTAGAAATTTGAGATTCTTTATCTCTGATTCTTTTTTCTATTTCTGCTACTTTTTTATCACGAGAAAGGATTACTTGCTCATGCTCTGATTTCAATTCGATAAATTTTTCTTTTGCTTGAAGTATTTTATCTTTTTTTATGTTTTCAGCTTCAAGATTAGCGTCTTTTAAAATTGATGCAGCTTCTTTTTTAGCATTTTTAATCAAATTAGAAATATTGCTTTTTTCAATTACTTTGGCTATACCAAAACCCCCTACAATACCTATAATTCCTGAAATGATGATCGTTACTATGTCCATGTTTGTTAAAATTTATATATAAAAAAGCCTACATTAGTGAGATTGAATAAACTCGGAATGACAAGTTTTGAGCTAACTCGTTGTTCAAACTTCCAAACTGAATTGGCTTGTTATAGTAACGATGATTTGCTCATTCTAAATTGTTAGTGTTGAGTTTACCAAATGTGAACTAATGTAGGCAGTATCTTAGTCTTTTGTAAAGAACGTTTAATTGTCGAGATATTGATCTAAAAGCGCGTTGATTTTTTTTATTCTTTCAATGGTTGCTTCACCATCAATAGCATTATCAATTTGTTTTTGTTCTGATTGTGATGCAAATTGTAAAGCACACATGGCTAATACGTCTTGTTTATCACGAACTGCATAATTTTCTTCAAACTGCTTAATCATCACATCAATTTTCTTTGAAGCGCTTCTAAGGCCTTCTTCCTGAGACAATTCAACCGTTAGCGGATAGACTCTGTCTGCAATTGATATTTTAATTTTAAGCTTTTCGTCCATATCTATTATTAATCTGATAGTTGTGCTATACAGTAATCAATTTCGCGAATTAATGAATTTATTTTAAGCTTCGTATCTCTTTTATTTTCGTCACTGCCTAGTAATGCGTTTGCCATTTTTAGTGTTTCACACTGCGTTTTTAGCGCTTCAATCTCTTGAGATTGAGTTTGTATGACTTGTGCAGCTTTTGTTAATTCAATTTTTAAATCTTGACTGTTTTTCTCTAAACTTTTCATTTTCAGGAAAAGTTTTTCAACCTTATTTTCAAGAGTATCAATTATTTCTGCAATTACACTCATTATATTGCTGTTTCATTACTTAATCTTACAAAGTTAGTATTCCTTTTTATTATTGCAATATTTTATTGATTTTTTTACGTTAAAAAAATCAATTATATGTAATTCAGTAAGTTGTGAATTGATTTCGTTTCTAATTTGTATTAAGCGGTTTTTTTTTATCTTAGCAAAAATCTATTCGAATGAAACTTTTTATTTTTTTATTTTTATTTAGCAGTTCTCTTTTTGCTCAGACAGAATATCCAAAAGACTATTTTAGTCCGCCACTTGATATTCCGATGCAGCTTTCAGGAAACTTTGGAGAATTAAGACCTAATCATTTTCATGCAGGTTTTGATTTAAAAACAATGCAAAAGGAAGGATTGAAGGTGCACGCTGTTGCTGATGGATATGTGTCCAGAATAAAAATTTCAACTTTTGGTAATGGAAAAGCAATCTACATTACCCATCCCAACGGATTTACTTCGGTATATGGGCATCTGCTAAGCGCTAATGATGCCATTGAAAAATACATTAGAAAGTCCCAATATAAAGAGAAGTCATTTGAGATTGAACTGTTTCTAAAGCCAGATGAATTGGTTGTCAAAAAAGGACAAATAATTGGGTTTTCTGGAAACACAGGTGCTTCTGAGGGACCGCATTTGCATTTTGAGATTCGGGATACTAAAACGGAGAAGGTGATAAACCCACTGTTTTTTGGTTTTGATAAAAATATACGAGATACAAAAAAGCCTGTTATTTCTGCTGTTTATGTATATCCGTCAGATTCTAAAACAACTATCAATCATTCGAAGCGACCTTTATTATTAAATTTGTCTTTGCAAAAAGACGGAAGTTATTTGGCAGAAAAAGTAGTTTCCAACGGGAAGATAGGTTTTGGTATTACTGCTTTCGATTATGATGATGTCTCTTTCAATAGAAATGGAGTCTTTAAAGTACAGTCCTTTTTTAACGGAAAACCAAACTTCGGTTATCAATTTGACACCTATTCTTTTGATGAAATGAGATACGTGAACGCACTGATCGACTATTCAAGATACAAAACTATGGATCAAAGGGTTCAAAAATTATTTATGAAAAATAAATATGGGTTAAGTATCATCAAAACTGATGAGACCAATGGGATATTTTCGGTACTGCCAAATTTAGCATCGGTTTGTCGTATTGAAGTTTCTGATTTTTATGGAAATAAAATGACTGTTTCAATTCCTATTCAATATGATTTATTGTCGACCATTATTGATGAAGAGCCAATTATATCAAAGTATTTTGTGAAAGCAAATAAAGACAGCAATTTTGCCAAAGACAACATGTCTGTTTTCTTTCCTGCGGGGACTTTTTATGATGATTTTAATTTAAATTTTGATGTAAAAAACGAGACCTTATTTCTTCACGATGACACTGTTGCGGCTCATAGTAATTTCACCATTTCCATTGAAGACATTAAATATAGTGAGGCTCAAAGAAGCAAACTATTTATTGGTATGATTGATGGAAAAAAAATAAGCTACCTTCCTACTTTTCGTAAGGATAGTTTGTTTACAGCAAAATCAAAGACATTAGGTCAGTTTGCTTTAGTTTTGGATACAGTTGCTCCTAAAATTAATATTGCAAAGCCTATTGAAGGGAAGTGGTTAAGTGAGCAAAAGACAATTCAACTTACAATAAGTGATAGTTTATCAGGTATAAAATCATATAACGGCTATTTGAACGGCAACTGGATATTATTCGAATATGATAATAAAACTAAAAAAATAACACATAATTTTAGCGATGGAATTGTGGTCGAAGGTGCCAATGATTTAAAAGTTGTTGTAATTGATAATGTAGGAAATTCGTCTACCTTTGCGACTCGTTTTTTTAGAAGCCAAAAAAAATAAAAGCCAAATCATTTGAGTACGAATAGATTAATACTTGTTTTCTTTTTTTTCTGTATTGGGTTTACTGCAACGGGCCAGAATGCTCGAATTAAAGGAATTGTTCTGAACTCCAGCAATCAACCAATTGCGAATGTAAATGTTGTCTGTCTAGGTAATTCTTCACAATCCAATGCGAATGGTTTTTTTGATTTAATTGTTCCTGCAAATCAAAAAGTGACAGTTGTTTTTACGCATGTTTCTTTGAAAAAAACTACCGTTTCTATTTTATTAAAACCTAATGAAGACTATGAAATGAACTTGGTAATGAATGAGTATCAGGAACAAATGGGAGAAGTTATCATAATATCCAAAAACAAAAAAAGAATTCAAGGAATTATTACAATTGAACCTGAAGTTATTCGGAAAATGCCTGGCGCTAATGCCGGTATTGAGAATATTTTAAAAACCTTGCCTGGAGTGAATTCTAATAATGAACTGAGTACGCAGTATGCGGTTCGTGGTGGGAACTATGATGAGAACTTGGTTTATGTAAATGAAATTGAAGTCTATCGTCCCTTTCTTATTCGTTCCGGACAACAAGAAGGATTAAGTTTCACAAATACAGACTTGGTACAAAATCTGGACTTTTCCGCTGGCGGTTTTCAAGCTAAATTTGGAGACAAACTATCCTCAGTCTTGGATATCACTTATAGAAAACCTACAAAATTTCGAGCAACACTTGAAGCGAGTCTTCTTGGCGGAAGCCTGTCTGTAGATGCTGTTTCTAAAAATAAAAAATGGTCAGCGATTACTGGAGTAAGATATCGAAATAATAGTCTTTTGGTAAAAAGTCAGGATACTCAAACTAATTTCACGCCTTCATTTGTAGATATTCAAACAAACATAAATTATCAGGCTTCTGTTAAATGGCAGTGGAGTTTTCTTGGAAATATTTCTCAGAACAAATACCAATATCAGCCATTAAGTCGGCAAACGAATTTTGGAACGCTTGATAAACCGATGGCGCTTTTGATTTATTATGAAGGGCAGG
Organism: Flavobacterium zhoui; assembly: GCF_042787235.1. NCBI lineage: Bacteria > Pseudomonadati > Bacteroidota > Flavobacteriia > Flavobacteriales > Flavobacteriaceae > Flavobacterium > Flavobacterium zhoui. The sequence continues at coordinate 111,037 of NZ_JBHZPY010000004.1, read as the reverse complement.
AGAAAGATAAATATGATACTTATTTTGGAGCAGTAAAGTCGACATTTAAAGTAAATAACAATTTTACTTTAAAATTTATCGGATCCGTTTTTCATACTTTAGAACAAGAATATTTTGACATTTTTGCACAATACCGTTTGGGAGAGGTAGATGCTAATATTGGTTCTGAAACTTATGGTAATGTTGATTTTACAAGAGGAATAGGGACGCAATTGAATCATGCTCGAAACGATTTAGATGCCTTAATTGTAAACACGGAGGTAAAAGGAATTTATGATTGGAAGGAAAACCAATTGGAATGGGGCGTAAAATACACACGAGAATCTATACGCGATCGAGTGGTAGAGTGGGAAGTAATCGATTCAGCGGGGTTTTCTATAAACCCTCCTATTGTAATTTTGCCTAAAAATGACCAGCCCTACTCTTCCTATACAGGACCTTTAGTTCCATACCAAAATGTGAGAGCCACTAATTTTAATACCATCAATAGATTTTCAGGTTATGCGCAATGGAGCCGTAAAGAGCATATAGGTTCTAGTGAAGTTTGGTATAATGCAGGAATGCGAATTCATAATTGGGAAGTTTTAGGAGATAATATAGCTGGCAAGTCACAGATGACAATCAGTCCAAGAGCACAATTTGCCATAAAACCGGATTGGGAAAAGGATATGGTTTTTCGACTTTCTGGAGGATTATATCATCAACCACCATTTTATCGGGAGTTGCGAGATGCCAATGGAGTAGTGCAGCCTGATGTGAAGGCTCAACAATCCGTTCATATTGTTTTGAGTAATGATTACAGTTTCAAAATGTGGAATCGTCCTTTCAAACTGGTTTCGGAGTTGTATTATAAATCGCTGACGGATGTAAATACGTATACCATTGATAATGTTCGCATACGTTATGCAGCTGCTAATAATGCTAAAGCATATGCGCAGGGATTAGATGTAAGGTTGAATGGTGAGTTTGTTCCCGGAACAGAATCTTGGTTGAGTTTTGGCTACTTAAAAACAGAAGAAAACAGCGCCGATAGAGGATTTATTGGCAGACCTACAGATCAAAGATTGAAATTTGGACTTTTATTCCAAGATTTCATGCCTAATATTCCGAGTGTTAAATTGTATTTGAATTTGGTTTATAATACTGGTTTACCTGGTGGATCACCTTCTTACGCAGATCCATATTTGTACCAAAATAGATTAAAAGATTACCGAAGAGCTGATGTCGGGTTCTCTAAAGTATTTATTAATGATAGTACCAATGGTACTAGAAGTTGGTTGAAAAGTTTCAAAGAGTTAGAAATAGGTTTAGAGATTTTTAATCTTTTTAATAACCAAAATGCAATTACGAATACTTGGGTTCGCGATGTTTATTCTAAAAATCAATACGCAATTCCAAATTATATGACAACCAGGGTTTTTAATGTAAAATTAAATGCAAAGTTGTAATTGAGATAAAACAAGGAATTTTAATAATGGTTGAAACGATTTTTCTGATACAAATCAATAAAAGAATACCGATACCGTTTTTAAAAATGATTACATTTGAATTTATTATAAAAAGTATACCATCATGAAAAAGTTACATATCACTTTATTAGGAATATTTGTTTTGCTTTTAGCCAGCTGCAAAGAAGATCAAGAAAAACCAAAAGTTACTTATGATGCTTCTAATAAAGGAAAAAGTATGGCGAAAACGGATTCTACTTTAATCGCAATTGCTGATTTACCTATTCAGATGGAAGGAACCGATTATTTGATTCACCCAGTTGGCGATTTAAGTATTCGTGAAAAAGGGATTAAAACGAGATATGGATCTTCCAGTGTGAATGATTTGAGTTTTACAATATCTAACTACGGAGAAAATGAAATCACTGGTTTTTTGCAGAATTTAAAGTTTCAGCGTGTAGACTCTGATTCTATAAAAGCATTGACGGATAAACCAGTTTTAATTCAAACGGCTACCTATTTAAAATCTGTTTCTGATAAAACCAAGAACCAAATTATGGTTTATACGATGGTTGATGTAGACACCAATAAGGATGGTAAATTAGACACAAGTGATATTAAAGCATTGTATCTTAGTAAGATAAGTGGTGAAAAATTCACTAAAGTTTCTGAAGATTTTCAGGAATTGATAGATTGGAAATTGATGGAATCAAAAAACTACTTGTATTTTAGAACAGTTGAGGATACTAATAAAAATGGACAATTTGATAATAAAGATGTGGTTCATTACAACTATATCGATTTGTCAAAGAAAGACTGGAAAGTTGTCAGTTATAAGCCAGTTTAATATTTGAAAGCAGGGTTTTAGTACAAATATGTATTTCTGAATCACAGATTTGTCTTCCAAACTACAGCAGAAAGAGTTAAATCAAAATATCACTTTCTAAATCGGATTTTTCAATCTCAAAATTAAATCCTAATTCAGAAACCAGTTGGATCACTAAATTTTTGTACCAATTTTCCGATTTTGGATGAATGTAAATTTTTTCGATTAATTGGCTGATGTCGACATTGATTTTTAAACCTTCATTAAGAGTGATTTTATTCTCACCAATATCAGTGATGATTCGGACTTCACGTTCATACTGAAAACTTTTTCGTTTAAACAGAAAAGGGAAGAACATATCGTCAAACGGAATGTACTCTTTTTTGTAATCGATATAATTGACTTCTCCAATATGCTGATCAAAATTTGTTTCAGGTTGCAGCGCGTTTTGTAGTCTCCCAATCGTAGATTGAATTGCTAATCCTTCACTGTTCTGCGTGAAAATCTGCCACATCGCAAACGATTCATATTCATTGATGTGCCAACTGCTGATGGCCACCTTTTCCCGATGACTTTTATAATAGTTCAAAAAGTCAGGGTTGTCAATGGATAATTTCCTGATTTCTTCGAATGTAGGTTCGCTAAAAGTGCCTTCGTACTGATCTTCAAATTTATCAGAACGAGACATGAATAACTTTTGAGACATCAATAAATCCAAAAATTTTGACAAATCCAGGTATTTCCAAACGATTGTGTTTGGATCTTCGGGCAGTTTTATATTTGGATTATTGAGGTACATCTGTTTAGATATTAAAAATTAGGATTCGAAAGACTGCAGGTTTACTAATTTGCTGTAAGTACCATTCATTGCCATAAGTTCATCATGTTTACCTTGTTCCACAATCTTCCCTTTTTTCATGACCACAATTAAATCTGCTTTTTGAATAGTAGAAAGTCGGTGCGCAATAACAATGGAAGTTCTGTTTTGCATCATGTTTTCTAATGCGACTTGTACAAATTTTTCACTTTCGGTATCCAATGCTGATGTCGCTTCATCCAAAATCATAATTGGGGGGTTTTTCAAAACAGCACGGGCAATAGACAGTCTTTGTTTTTGACCGCCTGAAAGTTTATTTCCGCTGTCGCCAATGTTGGTATGAATTCCAAGCGGTAAATCTTTTACAAATTCATAAGCGTTGGCAATTTTTAAAGCTTCAACAATTTCTTCATCCGTTGCGTCATCTTTACCAAGCGAAATATTGGCTTTTATGGTATCATTAAATAAGATACTGTCTTGAGTTACCAGTCCCATCAAATCACGAAGCGAGTGCAGGTTCATGTCTTTGATGTCAATTCCATCAATAGCGATTGTTCCTTCATTTACATCATAAAAACGAGTCAGTAAATTAGCAATGGTGCTTTTTCCGCTTCCAGATTGTCCTACAAGAGCTACTGTTTGTCCTTTTTTTACTTCAAGTGAAAAGTCTTTTAAAACCGCTTCGTCTTCGTATTTAAAATTGATATTTTGGATGGTGATATTCGAGTCAAACGTTTTTTTGTCAACAGCATTTTCTTTAGAAGTAATCTCGTTTTCAACTTCCAAAACTTCAAAAACACGTTCAGCTGCAGCCAAACCATTTTTTACTGCATAGGAAGCCTTCGAGATAGCTTTTGCAGGAGTTAGAATATTAAATGCTAAAGTTAGATATGCAATAAAAACAGCACCTTCAAGTGATTTATCTATTAAAACTAAACTTCCTCCATAAAAAAGTAAACAGGCAATTGTTGTTACTCCTAAAAATTCGCTAAGGGGTGTTGCCAAATTATTTTTAGTCCCGATACTGTTTGTTAAGTTCAATAATCTCGTCACTGAATCGTAAAATCTCCTTTTGAAATTACGTTCAGCATTGTAGCTTTTAATTACTTTAAGGCCACCTAAAGTCTCGTCAACAATGGAAATCAAGAAGCCACTTTCTCTTTGAGCTTCCAGGGATTGTGCTCTCAAATTTTTAGCAAGTTTTGAAATTATCCATCCCGAAATTGGCATAAAAATTAAAACAAATAAAGTCAGTTTTAAACTTATAATAAACATAGCTCCTAATGCAAAAATAATTGTCAGTGGTTCTTTTACCACTAATTCTAATATAGAAAAAAAGGAGTTTTGCACTTCATTTACATCACCAAGCATACGCGCCATAATATCGCCTTTTCTTTTTTCAGAATAATAGGATATAGGCAATTCTATGATTTTATCGTACATTGATTTTCTCAAATCTCTTAAAACTCCATTCTTCAAATGCATGATATGGTATGATGCGAGATAGTTAAATAAGTTTTTGAAGAAAAACGTTATGATTACCATTAAAACAACAAACATAAGAACTACTTGAATGTTGTTTTCCCTTGTTAACGCTGAAATTTTGTAATAAAAAAAATCAGAACTATAGTCTTTTATATGTCCTATTCCCTTGTATACCGGTTCTTTTAGTATTTGTTTGGTTTTGCCAAAAAGGACTTCAAGTACAGGAAAAATGGTAAGCATGGAAATAGTGCTAAACAAGGCATACAAAATGTTGTATATCACATTCCAGATAATATGAGACTTATATGGTTTTGTATAAGGAAGTAATTTTAATAAGCTTTTGTCCATTAGTTCAATTGCATTGCAGTAATTATATTTTTAATTTTTTGATCCAAAATAGCTTCCACTTCGTTGAAATCCTCAACAGATTCCAATTCCGTATTCACGCTAATATAGAATTTTATTTTTGGCTCCGTTCCGCTTGGTCTGGCACAAATTTTTGAACCGTCTTCCGTGTAATAAATAAGTACATTCGATTTTGGAATATCCATATTTGTGACTTCACCAGTAAGTAGATTTTTTGCTGTTGAAGATTGGTAATCTTCCAACATAATTACTCTTTGTCCGTTGATTTCTTTCAATGGATTTTCTCTCATGTCAATCATCATCTGATTGATTTCCTGTAAACCGTCCATTCCTTTTTTAGTCAAGGAAACTAAATATTCTTTATAGAAACCATTGTCAACATACAATTGAAGCAATTCTTTGTAAACGGTACTGCCTTTTGCTTTGGCCTGAGCGGCTAATTCACAAATTAACAAAGTAGCGGCAACAGCATCTTTATCACGGACCGCATCGCCTACCATGTAACCAAAACTTTCTTCACCGCCACCAATGAATTCTAACTCCGGGAAATCCTTTATCATTTTGGCAATCCATTTAAAGCCAGTTAATCCCACTTTGCATTCTACGCCATAATTCGTGGCTAATTCCATCATCATAGGAGTAGAAACAATTGTCGAACCCACAAATTGTTTACCATTTATTTTCCCTGCTTTTTTCCATTGTTCCAGCAAGAAAGCAGTCATTAAAATCATCGATTGATTTCCGTTCAGCAAGGTCATTTGTCCTTCATTATTTCTAACGGCAACGCCCAATCTATCGCAATCAGGATCTGTCCCAATAACAATATCCGAATTGGTTTTGTCTGCCAATTCTAATGCCATAGTCAGTGCTTCCGGTTCTTCAGGATTTGGAGATTTTACCGTTGGGAAATCACCATTTGGAACTCTTTGTTCTTCAACAATATGCACATTAGTGTACCCGGCTTGCGCCAAAGTATCAGGAACTAATGTAATCGAAGTTCCATGCAATGAAGTGAAAACGATATTCAGATTTTCTTTGGTTGCAGCCGAAGTGTCAAAACTTGCATTTGCAATAGAGGATTTTATGAACGCTTTGTCAACATCTGTATCAATATAATGAATCAAATCTTCATTTGCAGAAAATTTGATTTCATTGTAGTTTAAATTTTCAATAGTAGTAATAATCGCTTCATCTTCTGGAGGAACAATTTGCCCACCATCTTCCCAATACACTTTGTAACCATTGTATTCTGGCGGATTGTGAGAAGCAGTAAGAACAATTCCGGCTTGACAACCTAAATGTTTAACCGCAAATGATAATTCAGGAGTTGGTCTCAACTCCGAAAACAGATAAACCGTAATTCCATTTGCCGTAAAAACGTCAGCAACTACTTTTGCCAGAGTATCGCTGTTATGACGACAGTCGTACGCAATAGCAACTTTCAAATCTTTGTTTGGAAACACTTTATGCATGTAATTGGCCAGACCTTGCGTGCTTTTTCCAAGGGTGTATTTATTAATTCGATTGTTCCCAACGCCCATAATACCGCGCATTCCGCCTGTTCCAAATTCTAGATTTTTATAAAAGCTTTCTTCCAGTTCTTTAGGGGAAGTAGTCATCAATTCCTTGATGGCTGCATGTGTTTCATTATCAAATGTTGGCGTAAGCCATTCATTTACTGCATCCAAAATGTTTTGTTTGATATCCATTTTATAGATTTTTTTAGTGTCTAAATTTTTAGTTTAAAACATCAAAATAGTCATTTCATTTAACAATTTTGATGTTTTTTAGGAGCTGTTTCCTGCTTTCCGTTTCAATCTTTTTATCGGTAAAAACCTCAAAAAAGGATTTCCACTTTAATCAGGGCTAGAGATTTGTTGTAGCGAAAAATATGTTCTTTCAATATTCACTTCCTGCAATCAGAATGACAAAAATCGTATAAGTCAATCTTCAAGTTCTACTATAAATGTATGTTTAATTTTGTGAGAATTATAAAAAATTTACCTCACTTGAAACTTTATAACGTTCTTCATTGTTTTTGGTTCGCAAAATTATTTCGCCAAGAAATCCAGCCAAAAATAATTGGGTTCCCAATACCATCGTTGTTAGCGCGATGTAAAACCAAGGATTGCTGGTGACTAAATTATAATGCATGTCATTATACATGTGATAGAGTTTTGAAACTCCGATGTAACCGGCTAATAAAAAACCAATAATAAACATCAAAGAACCCATAGCACCAAATAAGTGCATCGGTCTTTTTCCAAAACGGGAAAGAAACCAAATGGTAATCAAATCCAGGAAACCATTGATAAAACGTTCCATTCCAAATTTAGTTTCACCATATTTTCTGGCTTGATGCTGTACCACTTTCTCGCCAATTTTTCCAAAACCGGCATTTTTGGCCAAAACCGGAATGTATCGGTGCATTTCTCCCGATACTTCAATGTTTTTAACCACCACATTTTTATAGGCTTTCAGTCCGCAATTGAAATCATTCAATTCCACACCAGATGTTTTTCTAGCCGCCCAATTAAATAATTTAGAAGGCAGGTTTTTAGCAACCACAGAATCGTAACGTTTCTTTTTCCAACCGGAAACCAAATCGAATTTGCCGTTGACAATCATTTCATATAATCCGGGAATTTCTTCCGGACTGTCTTGTAAATCAGCATCCATGGTAATGATCACATCCCCTTTGGCTTTTGCAAAACCAGCATGTAAGGCTTGTGATTTTCCGAAATTTTTCATGAAACGAACCCCTTTTACGTGGGGATTTTCTTGAGCAAATCCTTCGATAATATTCCAGGAATCATCAGTGCTGCCATCGTCCAGAAAAATGATTTCGTAAGTATAATTATGCTCTTGCATCACTTTAATGATCCAAGTGTACAATTCTTTAAGAGATTCCTCTTCGTTGAGAAGCGGTATGAGTATTGATAAATTCATTACTGTTTATTCTTGTGATGAAGATTTACTTTTGAAAAATGCAGCCATAATCAATCCTAATATGCCGCAAAAAAAGATTGTGAAAATAGATCCTTTCAACTGTTCAACGATCGAATATGGATCAGTTTCTCTTAGTTTTGAAATGGTTTCATTCAATGATGAAGCTGGTACTCCAAATTTTTCTGAGGTATTAATTAAATATTTAATTGTTAAGTCAAGAAGGGTAGCTTTTACGGAAGGGTCAATAAAATTAAATAAAACAATTTTAAAGGTAACTGAAATCAACACGCCTATTACTGCAGCAATAAAATAAGTAGTAAAAGCCTCTTTAAATGAAAACACACCATTTAATTCTTTTTTTGTTTGAGATAGTAATGTTATAGGAACAATTATAAAAACAGAAAAACTTAAAAGAGTTGTCCACCAAGCGATGAATAAATTGATGTCTAGTGCATACATTGCAGCAGTAATTAAAGATAAAATTACACCCGTTATGATACCATAGGTTAAGCCATTTCTTTTTATGATTTCATTTATCATTGTTCTTGTTTTAAGATTAATCCACAAATATAACAATTCCCAATATATTCGAGTATAAAAATCGCTTTTTACGATTATATAAAAAAAGTCATGCAAAGATTTGATTATTGGAAAAAAATTGTAAATTTGCAAACTCAAAATAATATTGTAAAACAAAAAGTTACGATGAGTTTATACCTTTTCTGTTAGAGGAAAAGCTTCAAGACAAGTTGTGATTAACAAATAAAAAAGATTAACAAGATGAAAAAAGGAATTCACCCAGAAAATTACAGATTAGTTGCATTTAAAGACATGTCAAATGACGAAGTTTTTATCACTAAATCTACTGCAGATACAAGAGAAACATTAACAGTTGACGGTGTTGAATACCCAGTTGTGAAAATGGAGATCTCTAGAACTTCTCATCCTTTTTACACAGGTAAATCTAAACTTATTGATACTGCAGGACGTATTGATAAATTCAAAACTAAATACGCTAAACACGCTAAATAATAAAAGCTTGTTTTTAAAATATTGCCTTCCTCCCGATACTTCGGGACGGGAGGCTTTTTTTATTTTAATCTATTTGAAAACTTTGTAACTTTGAAGTCGATATTATAAAAAGGGAAGTTGTTTAAATTAAATTTTTAATCAACAAATAACCGAATCAACAAATAAACAATTTTATGAACTACATACTTTTTGACGGACCTTCCAGAAATGCCTTATTGCCCTTTACTTTCACCCGTCCCGTTGCGGATATTCTCATAGGAATTATGACCATTCGTCAAAAATGGGAAATGCGTTTAGGTTCTACTACAACTACATTGACAGAGGAATATTTGTCCGAAAAATTTCCAATGGTAGAGTTAGAAGAGAATGTAATGATAAACGCTTCCTTTCTTCCTAATGATATTTTGGTAGAGATGGTTAGTAATCTGGAATCCAATCAAGCTATTTTCAAAGGAGATGAAGTAATTGCTTTTTATACCAATGATGAGCAGGAAGAAGTAGATTTTGATACCTATGAAATTTTAGAATACAATGAAGATTGCTTAACGGTAGAGCATACATGGGATATTTTTTCCAAAAACGATGCAGCAATTCGAGAGGATTTTGAATTCTTAACCGAAGACAGAAAATCACAGCCTATTCCAAAAAGTGTCAATGTCATCGCACCGGAAAATATATTTATTGAAGAAGGGGCAAAGTTAGAATTTGTGACTTTAAATGCTTCAATGGGACCGATATATATAGGTAAAGATGCTGAGATTATGGAAGGTTCTGTAATCAGAGGCCCTTTTGCCTTGTGCGAGAATGCGGTTGTAAAAATGGCTGCCAAGGTCTATGGAGCAACAACTGTAGGTCCGCATTCCAGAATTGGAGGAGAAGTTAATAATTCGGTATTGTTTGGTTATTCTAATAAAGGACATGATGGGTTTTTAGGAAATTCCGTTCTTGGAGAATGGTGTAACATAGGTGCCGACAGTAATAATTCGAACCTAAAAAATAATTACGAAGAAGTGAAATTGTGGAGTTATGAAACCGAAGGGTTTGCCAAAACAGGACTTCAGTTTTGTGGATTGATGATGGGAGATCACAGTAAATGCGGAATTAACACGATGTTCAATACAGGAACAGTAGTAGGAGTAAGCGCTAATATTTTTGGCAGTGGATTTCCGCGCAATTTTGTACCGAGTTTTTCTTGGGGTGGTGCTTCGGGTTTTACCACTTACATCACTAAAAAGGCTTTTGAAACCGCTCGATTGGTAATGTCTCGCAGAAATGTTGACTTTGATGACAGAGAAGCTGCAATTTTAGAACATGTTTTTGAGGAATCTAAAAAATGGAGAAAAGAATAGTCCAATATTAGATTAATTTCTTAATAGGTTTGTCATTTCGACAAAGGAGAAATCTCGCTTGGGATTTCTCATTTGTTGAAATGGCAATTTTAGTTTTATAGATTCCTAAAAACTTTCTAATCTGCAAATTGTCTAATTATGTATTTAAACTATCTTTGCACTTTTAAAATCTGACAATCTAATTATCTAAAAATCTTATAATCTACATGATTACAGTTAACGATATATCCGTGCAATTTGGTGGGACAACGCTTTTTAGTGACGTTTCTTTTGCCATAAATGAGAATGATAAAATTGCCCTTATGGGTAAAAATGGAGCAGGAAAATCGACGCTTCTTAAAATAATTGCAGGTCAAAGCAAACCTTCGACAGGGAATATTTCGGCACCAAAAGATGCTGTTGTAGCATATTTGCCTCAGCATTTATTGGCTACGGATGGCGCAACGGTTATGGAAGAAACCTCAAAAGCCTTTGGTGAAATCTTTGGAATGAAAGCAGAAATTGATGAAATTAATGAGCAATTGACGATTCGCACGGATTATGAAAGTGATGCTTATATGAAATTGATCGAAAGAGTTTCTGACTTAAGCGAGAAATTTTATGCTATTGAAGAAGTAAATTATGAAGCCGAAGTGGAGAAAATTCTACTTGGTCTAGGATTTGTTCGCGAAGACTTTAACCGTCAAACTACGGAATTTTCCGGGGGTTGGAGAATGCGAATTGAATTAGCCAAAATCCTTTTGCAAAAACCAGATTTAATTTTACTGGATGAGCCTACCAATCACATGGATATTGAAAGTATTCAATGGCTAGAGGATTTCTTGATTAATTCAGCTAAAGCGGTTGTGGTGATTTCTCACGATAGAGCGTTTGTAGATAATATTACCAATCGTACCATCGAGGTTACCATGGGGCGTATTTATGATTACAAAGCGAAATATTCTCATTATTTAGAGCTAAGAAAAGACAGACGCGTGCATCAGCAAAAAGCATACGACGAACAGCAACGTATGATTGCTGATAATAGGACTTTTATTGACCGTTTCAAAGGGACATTTTCTAAAACAGATGCGGTTCAGTCTCGAGTTAAAATGTTAGAGAAACTGGTTATAGTGCAGGTTGATGAAGTAGATACTTCAGCATTAAAATTGAAATTTCCTCCTGCAATACGCTCGGGTCAATATCCCGTGATAGTAAAAGATTTGTCAAAATCATACGGAGATCATGTTGTTTTTAAAGATGCTAATGTTGTGATTGAGAGAGGCGAGAAAGTGGCTTTCGTTGGGAAAAATGGTGAAGGAAAATCGACGATGATTAAAGCAATCATGAAGCAAATTGAGATCGATGGTGGAAGTTTAGAGATCGGTCACAATGCACAAATTGGTTATTTTGCCCAAAACCAAGCTTCTTTATTAAATGAAAACGCCACTATTTTTGAAACTATAGATGATATTGCCGTGGGTGATGTTCGAACTAAAATTAAAGATATTTTGGGAGCTTTCATGTTTCACGGTGATGATGTAACCAAGAAAGTAAAAGTGCTTTCCGGTGGAGAGAAAACCCGTTTGGCAATGATCAAATTATTGTTGGAACCGGTTAATTTATTGATTTTGGATGAGCCTTCAAATCACTTGGATATGAAAACTAAAGATATCATCAAAGATGCATTACGTGATTTTGATGGAACATTAATTTTGGTTTCTCACGATAGAGATTTTTTGGATGGATTAGCGACTAAGGTTTTTGAATTTGGAAACAAAAGAGTAGTGGAACATTTTGAAGATATTACGGGTTTCTTAGCACACAAAAAAATGGATAGCATGAAGGAGATAGAGAAGAAGTAGTATTCAGTTTTAAGACGAAACACTTCGGAAATAAAAAAGAGGCGTCCGAAAATTACTTTTTGGACGCCTCTTTTCTTATAATCGTATTCCGGGAGGAAGTAACTCTTTGTAAATTGAATTTTTTTTGAAAAAAACCACTATTTTTGGGAGAATAGGAACGACTTTGAATTTTCGTTCAATTGCGATTCCCATAATATTTTTGAGAAAAGTCGAAATAAATTCCTCATCATCAAAGGATTCCGGAGTGTTTATTTTTGTTAAAAATATTTTTTTTTCCTGAAAAGAGTATTCTACTGAAACTAATCCTTCGTCTGCTAAAGTTTCAAATTGTCGTGCAAAAGTATTGTCTTTAATTTCCATCGTCATATCCGCTTCCATGTTATTAATTAGATTTAATGGTATTTTTACCAAAGGTGTTTTTGATTTGGAGCTTGATTCTGATTTGAAATGTGTCAAAGTCAATAGTTTCCATGGCATCTCTTGCCTTCATTCAAGAAAAGATAAGCTTTGTTTTGGATAATGCATATCTTGAAGTACTAATAGGTTTTGCTACCGTAATTTTCTATTAAAAAAATGTTTCTAATAAATCCAAAATGTATTTTTGGTATCATTATTTATTATCGAAATAGTTACTACAAAGGTATTGATTTGATTTTCAATATCAAATAATTTCAGGGTCTATCTTGGTATAACTCATTCTTTGTCAGTAAATATCGATATTTATAACATTTGGACAAACTAAATTACTTTTCAACTTTTTATTTCGTTCAATTAATTTTGTAGTCATAAATTATTGATAATATAAGGGAGTAAATCAGCTTGATTTCAATTAAAAATTTAATTTTATAAAAAATTAGAGATCGTAAACCAGAGCTTTGTATAAAAACGTTGATAGGAATTATGAGTAAAATACCCGTTTATTTAATGCCTGGATTAGCGGCAAGTACTGCGATTTTTGAGCGAATTGTTCTTCCTTCAGATGTTTTTGAAATTCATCTCTTAGAATGGGAGATTCCTCTTAACAAAGAAACTTTGGCGGCTTACGCGGAGAGAATTGCAGACAAAATTAAAAAACCGAATCCAGTTTTGATTGGAGTTTCGTTTGGGGGTATTTTAGTTCAGGAAATAACAAAATACATTAAAGCAAGAAAAGTAATTATCATCTCTAGTGTGAAAAGTAATTTAGAATTTCCCCGAAGAATGAAAATTGCCAAAACGACCAAAGCCTATAAACTGATTCCGATGAGTTTGATTTTAAATATTGAAAGTCTGGCTAAATTCTCTTTTGGAGAAAAAGTAAATCAAAGATTAAAATTGTACGAAAGATTTCTGTCGGTTCGAGATATTGGCTATTTAAATTGGGCCGTAGAACACGTGATTTTGTGGGACAGGACGGTAGTTGATGAAAATGTGATTCATATTCATGGAGATATGGATGATGTTTTTCCAATAAAATATATTAAGAATTGCACCGTTGTAAAAGGGGGAACTCATGTCATGATTTTGAATAAATACAAGTGGTTGAATGAAAATTTACCAGCTATCATTTTAGATTCAAAGTAGAATTCGGACTGATTATTGTGACTATGCATAAAATAAAAAAGGAAAATATGGAATTGATAAAAAAAGTTGGAATAATTAGCACCGTAATTTTTGTTAGCGGACTGTTTGTTTTCGCAACCACGGGTGAGGCAAGAAATGAAATTACCAAAGAATCAGTTTCTGATTATTTTCCTGTAAAAATTGATTTTGCTGGAGAAGAAACACCTTTGCAAATAGCTGATGTTAAAGAGCGTTTAGATAGAGAACTGCTGGTAAATACCTATGCGCACGCATCGACTATTTTGGTTATAAAAAGAGCCGATCGTGCTTTTCCTGTAATTGAACCCATTCTTAAAAGAAACGGAATTCCAGATGATTTTAAATATCTGGCTGTTATAGAAAGTGGTCTGGTTAATGCGGTTTCTCCTGCAGGAGCAAGGGGAGTTTGGCAATTTATGCCGGATACAGCAAAGGAACGCGGAATGGAAGTCAATGATAATATAGATCAGCGTTATGATTTAGTAAAATCTACAGAAGCGGCTTGTCGTTACTTTTTGAGTGCCAAAGCAAAATTTGGAAGCTGGACATTGGCTGCGGCTTCTTATAACGGCGGGATGACGGGCGTCAATAAGCAAATCGATATTCAAAAAGTGTCTAACTATTATGATTTGCTGCTTACGGAAGAAACGTATCGCTATGTTTTTAGAATTTTAGCGTTGAAAGAGATCATGAAAAATCCGGTAAAATATGAATTTAATATACTTCCGAGAGATAGGTATGAAATTTTGCCGACCAGAAAAATCGACATTGACAGTTCAATTACTGATTTGGCTGAATTTGCAAAAAGACAAGGAATTAATTATAAGATTTTGAAAATACACAATCCTTGGCTCAGGGAGAATAAATTAATTAACGATACCGGTAAAAAATACCAAATCGAAATTCCTTTGAAAGGGTATTAACTTTTTAAACCCTTTAAGATTTTTAAGAAAATATAAGTTGAGTTATAAGCAAAAAAAAAGGACCAAATGTGTATCATTTGACCCTTTTTCGCTAATTGTAATAAATTATATCTTTTTCATTTGTTCTTTCATCATGACAATCTGATCTTTCAACATATTTTGTTTGTCTAATTTTTTAGCTTCATTCAATAGGGAAGTAGCTTCAAGTTTACGGCGACGTGTCATGGCAACGCCAGCTAAGTTTAATTTGGCTACAGCCAAATCCATATCCATCGACAGTCCTAACTCAATTGCTTTCTTGAAATATTTCTCTGCTTGATTGATATTCGTTTGCGAAAGCATGATCCCGTGTAAGTAATTAAAGTATCCTTGTTGTTTTTGTACCAAAGCCGTTTCTGGGCTTTTGATGTATGCTAACCATTTTTTGGCGCCCTCAAAATCTTGTTTTCTTAATTTTAAGAAGGCCAATAAGATGAATTCGTTTTTGAAGTAAAGAAAAATAGGAATTGCACTCAATAAAATAAGGAATATTCCGTTGCCGATATTCCCTTCGGTCATTTGCCAAATGCCAGTAACTATAATAAGTCCGGCGATAATAAGTTTAATATTTCTGTGAAACATAGTGTGATTATTTTAAGATCACAAATATAGTAAAATGAATTGAAAATATTTTTACAAAACTACTTGCGAGAAAAAAAAGTCTTTGTATATTTGCACTCGGTTTTAGAATAACAGTTATTCGAAATAGGAAGACATATAAATAAGATTTTAAAGATACAAAGCAATGAGCAAAAGAACGTTTCAACCATCGAAAAGAAAAAGAAGAAATAAGCACGGATTTATGGACAGAATGGCTTCTGCTAATGGAAGAAAAGTTCTTGCGCGTAGAAGAGCTAAAGGAAGACATAAATTGACTGTTTCTTGTGAACCAAGACACAAAAAATAATGTTTGTATAAACATAAATAAGGCGTTACTTTTTTTAGTATCGCCTTTTTTTATACCTAATCGTTAAAAAAAGAATAAGATTAAAGGCTAAGGGTTTAAAGTAGAGTAACTTTGATCTGGAAAAAAAATAACTACACAACACAATAATTACAACACAATGCCAAAAGATACATCCATAAAATCAGTTTTAATAATAGGTTCAGGTCCTATTGTTATTGGTCAAGCATGCGAATTTGATTATGCGGGATCACAATCTGCACGTTCTATTCGTGAAGAAGGAATTGAAGTTATTTTGATCAATTCGAATCCGGCAACAATTATGACAGATCCTTCAATGGCGGATCATATTTATTTATTGCCCTTAACGACAAAATCAATTATTCAAATTTTAAAAGAACATCCTCAGATTGATGCAGTCCTACCTACAATGGGAGGACAAACGGCATTAAATCTCTGTTTAGAAGCCGATGAAAAAGGGATTTGGCAGGATTTCGGAGTGAAATTGATAGGTGTTGATGTAAACGCTATCAATATTACCGAAGATAGAGAACAGTTTAAACAACTGCTTAAAAGAATCGGTGTGCCATCTGCACCTGCCGAAATATGTACTTCCTATCTAAGAGGCAAAGAAATTGCTCAGGAGTTTGGTTTCCCTTTAGTAATCCGTCCGTCCTTTACTTTGGGTGGAACCGGAGCTGCTATCGTCTATAAAAAAGAAGATTTTGATGAACTTTTAACCAGAGGTTTAGAAGCTTCACCCATTCACGAAGTTTTAATTGATAAAGCATTGATGGGTTGGAAAGAATACGAATTGGAACTTTTGAGAGATAAAAATGATAATGTTGTGATTATCTGTTCTATCGAAAATATGGATCCAATGGGAATTCATACCGGAGATTCCATCACTGTTGCGCCAGCAATGACATTATCTGACACGACTTTTCAAAGAATGCGTGATTATGCAATCTTGATGATGAGAAGCATCGGAAACTTTGCCGGAGGTTGTAACGTGCAGTTTGCCGTTTCTCCTGACGATAAGGAAGACATCGTAGCGATTGAAATCAATCCTCGTGTGTCTCGTTCCTCTGCTTTGGCATCAAAAGCAACGGGATATCCTATTGCAAAAATCGCTTCCAAACTAGCTTTGGGTTACAACTTAGATGAATTGCAAAATCAAATTACCAAATCAACTTCGGCTTTATTCGAACCAACTTTGGATTATGTGATTGTGAAAATTCCTCGTTGGAACTTTGATAAATTCGAAGGAGCTGACAGAACGTTAGGACTTCAAATGAAATCTGTTGGGGAGGTAATGGGAATTGGACGTTCGTTCCAAGAAGCATTGCACAAAGCGACTCAATCCTTGGAAATCAAAAGAAATGGTTTGGGTGCTGATGGAAAAGGATATACTAACTACGAACAAATTATCGAGAAACTGACTTTTGCGAGTTGGGATCGTGTTTTTGTGATTTATGATGCTATCGCGATGGGAATTCCATTAAGCCGCATTCATGAAATCACTAAAATCGATATGTGGTTCTTGAAACAATACGAAGAGCTTTATACGTTAGAAAAAGAAATTTCAAACTATAAAGTAGAATCTTTACCAAGAGAATTGTTGCTTGAAGCGAAACAAAAAGGTTTTGCCGACAGACAAATCGCGCACATGGTAGGTTGCTTGGAAAGTCAAGTGCATACGTTGCGTACTACAATGAACATCAATCGTGTATTCAAACTGGTTGATACTTGTGCGGCGGAGTTCAAAGCAAAAACACCTTATTACTATTCGACTTTTGAAGCCGAAATAGAAAAAGCAGATGGAACACGTTACGTTGACAACGAAAGTGTCGTTACGGATAAAAAGAAAATAATCGTTCTTGGGTCAGGCCCAAATAGAATTGGACAAGGAATCGAGTTTGATTATTCTTGTGTTCACGGGGTGCTTGCCGCCAAAGAATGTGGCTACGAAACCATCATGATCAACTGTAATCCAGAAACAGTTTCGACTGATTTTGATACAGCCGATAAATTGTATTTCGAGCCGGTTTTCTGGGAACATATTTACGATATTATCCAGCACGAGAAACCAGAAGGTGTAATCGTACAATTAGGAGGTCAAACGGCTCTTAAATTAGCGGAGAAACTATCTAAATACGGTATTAAAATTATTGGAACGAGCTTTGACGCTTTGGATTTAGCCGAAGACAGAGGACGTTTCTCAGAATTGTTAACCGATTTAAAAATTCCTTTCCCACAATTTGGGATTGCAGAAACCGCTGACGAAGCTTCTGCTTTGGCTGATACTTTAGACTTCCCATTATTGATTCGTCCTTCTTATGTGTTGGGTGGTCAGGGAATGAAAATTGTCATCAACAAGCAAGAATTAGAAGAACACGTTATCAATTTATTGAAAACGATTCCAGGAAATAAATTGCTTTTAGATCATTATTTAGATGGTGCAATTGAAGCCGAGGCTGATGCGATTTGCGATGGCGAAAATGTCTACATCATAGGAATTATGGAGCATATTGAACCTTGCGGAGTGCACTCAGGAGACAGTAATGCTACTTTGCCTCCGTTTAATTTAGGTGAATTTGTAATGCAACAAATAAAAGACCATACCAAAAATATTGCATTGGCTTTGAGAACCGTTGGTTTAATCAACATTCAGTTTGCGATAAAAGATGATATCGTTTATATCATCGAAGCAAATCCTAGAGCGTCTCGTACGGTTCCATTTATTGCTAAAGCGTATGGAGAACCTTATGTAAACTATGCGACTAAAGTAATGTTAGGTCACAATAAAGTAACTGATTTTACTTTCAACCCGCAGTTGAAAGGATATGCCATCAAGCAGCCGGTTTTCTCTTTCAGTAAATTCCATAATGTGAATAAAGCATTAGGACCGGAAATGAAATCAACAGGAGAAAGCATCTTGTTTATTGATGACTTGAAAGACGATCAATTCTACGAATTGTACTCTAGAAGAAAAATGTATTTAAGTAAATAAAAACCTGAATTTGTTATATGTAAAAAGCCCCGAATTTCGAGGGCACTGAAAAAGTCTTTTTTCAAAAAAGTTATTAAAAAAAAGGAGTAGAGAACGAAGTTTTTCTGTTCCTTTTTTCGTTTATTTAGCTGTAATTATAATGGTTTTTAGATGTTAGTACAGTAACAAACAATAGCGTTCAGCGAGTATTCTTCGTTGTATGATTTAATAGTTCCAGAGAATAATCTTTTGAGAAAAATTAACGATTTGATAGATTTTTCATTTATCTACGATGAGTTATTAAATAAATACTGCACCAATAACGGACGTATGGCAGAAAGTCCTGTTAGAATGTTTAAGTATTTACTTCTTAAAACAATTTACACCTTTTCCGATGTTGATGTAGTGGAACGTTCGCGTTACGATATGTCGTTTAAATATTTTTTGGATATGAACCCAGAAGAGGATGTTATCGATTCTAGTTCGTTGACAAAATTTAGAAAACTACGTTTGAAAGACACGGACTTACTAAATCTGTTAATAAACAAAAACTGTAACCATAGCTCTCGAAAAGGGGATAATTCGTTCGAAGTGCATTATTGTTGATGCCACACATACGTTATCAAGATCCAATCCATTTTCTGCCATAGAAGTATTGAGAGAACTTTCAAAGCTACTTCGAAAAACAATATACACTTTTGACGACCAATTCAAAGAGCGTATGCCCCAAAAGAATACCAACAATGATTTAGAAAAGGAGCTGGCTTATTGCAGAGAGTTAGAAACACGTATAGAAAATGAGCCATCTATAAGTTCAATACCCGCCGTGAAAGAGAAATTAAACCTGTTAAAAGAAACGGTAGAAGATACTCAGGAAAATTTAACTTTATCAAAAGATACAGATGCTAAAACGGGTCATATAATCTGCCGATAGTTCCTTCTTTGGCTATAAGACTCATTTGGCCATGACCGAAGAACGCATCATTACTGCAGCTGTAGTTACATCAGGAGAAAAAGGAGATGGACCAGAATTACCTAAACTTTTAGCAGTTAGTCAAGAAAACGGAATTGATGTAGAGACCATTATTGGTGATGCTGCTTATTCTGGAAAAGAAAACCTTAAAATCACAATTGAACAAAACATTAAAGTAGTAGCAAGACTAAATCCATCGATAACACAAGGATTTAGAAAGGATGAAGATAAATTTGATTACAATAAAGATGCCGATCGATTTGTTTGCCCAGCAGGACATTTGGCAATACGAAAAGCAGGTCAAGGAGCCAAAGATGTCGGGACAAATCAAGTAGATACTTATTATTTTGATGTCGAAAAATGCAAGTCTTGCCCTTTAAAATAAGGTTGTTACAAAGATGGAGCCAAAACAAAAACGTATTCGGTATCCATAAAATCAGAATTGCATCAAGACCAAATGGCTTTTCAAGAAACAGAATATTACAAAGAAAAAGCAAAACATCGATACAAGATAGAGGCCAAAAATAGCGAGTTAAAAAATGCACACGGTTATGATAGAGCGATATCATAGGGTATTACCAATATGCAAATGCAAGGAGCAATAGCGATTTTTACAGTCAACTTAAAAAGAATACTCAAATTAATGTAGAAAATGTAATCTACACATGTATTTTGTCAAATGAAACTGTAAAAGTCAAAAACCGCCTTATACAACCTACAATAAAAAACAGTTACAAAAATAAAAACGCTCATAACGGATGCTTAAAATCCTGTTACAAGCGTTTTTTTTATTATCTAAAAAAGAACGTTAATCAAAATAAGTGAGGTTTTTCACTACCCTCCGAATTTCAGCGCATTTTTTTAAATTAATTCAAAATAGTTTTATAGTTTAAAACCATAAGCGATACGTAAAGCAATTTGATTTGTATCATATTCTGTGTATCCTTCATAACGTAAACTTACATCAATATCTTTACCTGCATATCCAACACCTGGAGACCATAAGTAAGTATCTTGTTTATGACCGTTTGTAACAGCGATTCCACCACCAACTTCACCTAAAACATAAAATTCGTCATTCCATACGAAAGCTTTGAAACCTGCTTTTACAGGGATAAAACCTAAATCTTTAGTGTTAGTTGGATCTTGCGCATCTTTGTATTTAAACATGTTTGTAAAACCTGTAGTTAACAAAAGAGAATATCTTTTAGTTAAATCGTATTGACCTCTAACATCAGCTCCTAATGCAAAGTTGTAAACGTCATTATTAGTTGGAACACCACCATTTATACCTACTCCTAAACGAAATCCTTGATCGTAATTTTTAACTTCTTTTGTTTCTTGAGCTTCAACGTTACTTGCGAACATTGCTGAGATTGCTAAAACTAATGCTGTTTTAATTTTTCCTGAAATTTTCATAATTGTAATATTTTATTTAATAATTGGTTTTGCCATTTTGTTTCTTAATCTTACAAAACGACTCTGCAAATGTAGTAGTAGAATAAGTCTACATTGTTATAGAATTATTGGGTTTTGTTATAGAATTCCTTGTTTTGTGCAGATAACGGCTTCATTTAGGGTGATATATTACTAATTGTACCGATAAAATTGAAACCATATAATTATCTTTACCAAAAAAAAACAAAAAGTGAATTTATCTCAATATACTAAAGAGTTTTCTTATAATATCAAATTAGCGTATCCTGTAATTTTAGGAATGCTAGGACATACTTTAATAGGTATCGTTGATAATTTCATGGTAGGAAAGCTTGGTTCTACCGAGTTAGCTGCAGTTTCGTTAGGTAACAGTTTTATTTTCATAGCCTTATCTCTGGGAATAGGGTTTTCTACAGCCATCACGCCATTGGTTTCCGAGGCTAATGCGGAACAAAACGAGAAAAAAATTCGCACCACTTTTCACCACGGTTTATTGTTATGTACCGTTTTGGGAGTTGCTCTTTTTATTCTGACGGTATTGTCTAAACAAGTGATGTATCTGATGCACCAACCTAAAGCGGTCGCTGACATGGCTGCTCCTTATATTGATTGGGTTGCTTTTTCTTTGATTCCAGTTATTATTTATCAGGGCTATAAGCAATTTGCAGATGGTCTAGCGGAAACTAAATATTCCATGTATGCTATATTTATGGCTAATGTGGTTCATATATTTTTCAATTATATGTTGATTTATGGAATTTGGATTTTCCCAAAACTTGGAATTCTTGGGGCCGCATTAGGAACTGTGATTTCTAGGATTATGATGGTAGTTTTTATGGATTTACTGATGCGACATAATAAAGCGTTCAAAAGCTACTTCAAAAACTTTAGTTTTAAAGAGATCCGAAAATCAATTTTAAAAAAGATTATCAATCTTGGTTTGCCTTCAGCAATGCAAATGTTATTTGAAGTAACGTTGTTTACCGCTGCAATTTGGCTTTCGGGCTCATTAGGTAAAAATAATCAGGCAGCCAATCAAATTGCACTTATTCTGGCATCATCAACTTTTATGGTTGCTATGGGTTTGAGCGTAACCGCTATGATTAGAGTGAGTCACACTAAAGGAATGAATGATTATAAAAGTTTGATTATTATAGCCCGATCTATCTTTTTATTGGCCATTATTCTAGAAACTTTTTTTGCGGTAATTTTTGTACTATTCCATAAATTTCTGCCTCATTTATTTTTGAATATGAATGATTCTGCTCAAATTATTGATAACACAGAAATAATAATAATAACTTCCAAGTTACTTTTAGTTGCCGCTGTTTTTCAAATTTCAGATGGAATTCAGGTAGTGGTTCTGGGAGCTTTAAGAGGGTTACAAGATGTGAAAATTCCAATGTACATAACCTTTGTGGCGTATTGGGTTATCGGTTTTCCCATTTCGTATTATTTGGGGGAATATACATCATTACAAGCGGTAGGAATCTGGATTGGGCTTTTGGCAGGATTATCTTCGGCAGCTTTGTTTCTGTATATTCGTTTTGCAAGATTAACAAGAAAATTAGTTTTAGAGAATCATAAATAATAATAATGTTCTTACAATGTAACTTCTAATTTCTTTTCTCGTATAATAAGCATACAAACCAAACCAATCAAAAAATGATACTATTTATTATTCTTGGAATAATTTTATTAATTGTAAGTTTTACATTAAGAACCAATGTAAATCCATTTTCAAAGTTCGCAAATGTTCTTAAATTTTTTGGAATTTTGTTAATTGTTTTAGGCGTTTTTTCTTCCATGTTCAAACAAATTGATGCAGGAAAAGTTGGTGTTCAGTCTCTCTATGGGAGTGTACAACCAGATGTTCTGGAAAGTGGATTGCATTTGATTAATCCGCTTTTGGATGTAACCGAATTTGATATTCAAACGCAAAATTATACCATGTCAGCCGTTCATGGTGAAGGTGCTGAAGCTGGTGACGACGCAATTCGAGTCTTGTCAAATGACGGACTGGAAGTGGTAATCGACTTGACAGTTTTGTTCCGAGTTTCACCGGAATCTGCACCAAAAATTTTCAAACAAATTGGGGTAAATTATTCTGATAAAATTGTGCGTCCAGTAACCAGAACCCGTATTCGTGATAACGCTGTTTATTATGATGCAGTAGCATTATATTCTACCAAAAGAAATGAATTTCAACAACGAATTTTCAAAACTATTGAAGCTGATTTCAAGTTAAGAGGATTAGTTCTAGAGCAATTGTTAATCAGAAACATCAATCTTCCAACATCAGTAAAAGCGTCGATCGAAAGTAAAATTAACGCTGAGCAAGATGCTCAAAAGATGACTTTTATTCTTCAAAAAGAAAAACAAGAAGCAGAACGTAAAAGGGTGGAGGCGCAAGGTATTGCTGATTATCAACGAATTATTTCAACCGGTTTATCCGATAAGCAATTGCAATACGAGCAAATAAAAGCACAAAAAGAATTGGCTGCTTCTCCTAACACTAAAATCATTTTTATGAATGGTCGAGGGAATGCACCAGTTATTCTTTCTGATAAATAGTAGTTTTTGTAGCAGAAAATAATAATTTTCAAAACATAATTCCACCCGCTGTGCGCTGTATCTTTATGCCCGAAACCCGGGCACAAAGGATGCCGCTTCCATCAGGGCTAATCTACAACTTAGGTGTATTTTAGACCTTTTGTAAAAACAGAAAGAAAGACAGTTTCTAACGGACTAAATATATTTTTAGATTTCAATCCCTATAAAAAATTAATAAATTACCTATTTTTACAGCATTACAATTTACAGCAATATATTATACAAAATTTGAAATATGGAATTACCAAAATTTTTATTAGGCGACAACACTGATTTTCCGGAAGATATTTTTATCATCCACTTGGATTACCCTCGATTTATTATAAATCTAAAAGATGATGAGGTAGAGTTTATGGAAGAGGCAGAAGACCTTGATGAAGGGGAATTAAATGCAGAAATGGAGGGATTAATCGTTCTTGCCAACGAATTTTACGATAGAGAGATTAAGCTTTACGAAGAATAAAATATTTTTTAATAAAATTGAATGGCGGTTGCAAAAGGTGAAATATCATCTTTTGTAACCGCTTTTTTCTTTGTAAATACATATGTTTTTGATGATTTAAATCTAATTTATTAACTTTAATACTTTAATGTTGAGGTGGTTCAGGTAGGATTGCTTTATTAATATAAATAAGGTAGTAAAAATGAGTCTTAATTGATGTAGTAAAAATGATTCTTAATTGATTATAGTATAAACCTTAAAACTAAATTACGATGATGCATTTAAAAACAATTTCAAAAGTTCTTATTGTTCTTCTTTTATTGGGGCAAAATAGTTTTGCTCAGCAGAAAAGTTCAGATCAATCTATGACAGACAAAAAAGTACAAATAGGTACTACTCTAAATGAAAAAGAAGCAAAGGCAATGCCCGGAATGGCCGCTAATAATAAAAGCAATATAAACAACATCAATGGAGGAATGCCAAACCGAATCTCGATGAATGTAACGGTGGCTCAACAGACACAAGGTGCAACATTTGGTGAGAAAGTAAATGCAGGTAAAATAAATGTTACATTAATTGAAAATGGATGTGTGGTTTTGTTTCCGGCGAACGTAGGGTACAAAGTTAATATTCGCAACATGAGCATCACAGAATTGTCAGCAAACGAAAGCCTTGCTTTTGGTGAAAAGGTGAATCAGGGCTTACATGCTGCTGGTAGTGCATTATCGCAAGGTGCTTCTTTATTGGGTGGCGCTTTACCAGGCGGCGCAATTATATCTGCAGCGGTTTCCAGTGTGGGTAATTTAGCGGATGGTGCCGGAGGTGGTGCTGCTGCAGCTTCTTATGCGAAAAATGCAAAAATAGTTTTGAAAATACAAGATGCAGATAGTGATTCAGTAATGGAATTGCCAGATGGGGAATATCAATTGGCATATGTTATTGTTGAAAATAAAACTGCCGGTGTAAAAGCGATTTCAGGTGTAAAAGATACTTTGCAAACTCAAGTTCTTATTGTTTTTACCATAGAAAACGGTGTGTTAAAAACGAAACATGATACCGCTAAAAATTCGGTGGGGAACATTCGTTAGAAAATATTTTTTTAGAAAGTATACCTGTTGTACACTAATCTTTAAAATACGTTTTCAATAGTAAACTGGCGGCTGCAAAGGGTGAAATTTCATCATTTTGCACCGCTTTTTTCGTTGAATCCAGTAATTTTTGAATTTGGACATGGTTGTAAAAATTCAGCTTTAATTGTTCATTGATGGTTTCCAACATCCAATATTGGTTTTGTTCTTTTCGTTTTTCAAATAAGTAATTGTTACCTTTTGTCAGTTCAAGAAATTGCTCAATAGTTTTCCAAACTTCTGGAATGCCTTCATGTGTGATAGCGCTGCAGCTAGAAGTTGTGGGTGTCCATCCCGATTTTTTGGCTGGGAAAAGATGTAATGCTCTATTGAATTCCACTTTAGCAAATTGCGCTTTTTTGATGTTATCACCATCAGCTTTGTTGATGACAATCGCATCGGCCATTTCCATAATTCCGCGTTTGATGCCTTGCAATTCATCGCCGGCGCCTGAAATTTTCAAAAGTAAAAAGAAATCTACCATGCTGTGAACAGCAGTCTCGCTTTGGCCAACCCCCACAGTTTCAATAATAATTGTATCAAAACCACACGCTTCACAAAGTGTAATGGTTTCCCGTGTTTTTCGAGCCACACCGCCCAAAGTTTCTCCTGAAGCCGAAGGTCGTATGTATGCGTTTTTATCTTTTACCAATTCCTCCATTCGGGTTTTATCTCCCAGAATGCTTCCGTGCGAAATCGTACTGCTGGGATCAACAGCTAGCACTGCCACTTTTTTCCCTAAACCGGTTAAGTATTTTCCAAAAGCTTCAATAAACGTACTTTTCCCAACGCCGGGAACACCTGTAATTCCTATTCGAACCGATTTGTTGGCATGAGGTAAACAGGCATTGATTACTTCATTCGCTTTTGCCAAATGGCTAACATTAGTGCTTTCCACCAAAGTAATCGCACGACTTAATGCCGTTATATTTCCTGCTAAAATTCCTTCAACTAATTCTGCTGATGAAGGTTGTAATTTTCTAAATTGCTGAATATTTTTCACGGAGTCAGAACTGATCATTTCCGGAGGAGAAATTCCAGCTTTTTCGTGTAAAGCACTTGGATGGGATTTTTTATTTGGCAAAGCGTATTATTTGAAAAGTAAAAGTAATGAAAATACTTATTTCTGCAGTGATAAAAGTTGTAGGATATTATATATTGCAGTATAAAAACCCCAGAGGAATAATCGGCTTGAAATCCGCATTTTTTATTGAAACTTAAAGTGCAATTTCTTTCTCGCAATAATTTTAATAGTATTTTTGTGGTCAATTAAATACTATGTACAATTTCATTATAATTTTCGTTTTTTTATTGCTGGGAATTGTATTGCAAAAGGCGAAATGGGTGCCGTTCAATACTCATAAGGTCATAAACGACGTTGTAATTTACATTTGTCTTCCCGCTTTAGCCTTATATTACATACCAAAAATAAAATGGAGCAGCGAATTGTTATTTCCTATAAGTGTGGCATGGATTGGATTTGCAATATCGTATTTGTTTTTTAGCTTTTTGGGAAATAGATTTGGTTGGTCTAAAAAGCTGACTGGTTGTTTAATAATAACTGCCGGTTTGGGGAATACTTCCTTTTTAGGTTTTCCCATAATTCAAGCGGTATATGGTGAGGAGGGATTAAAAACAGCTATATTGGTTGATCAGCCGGGCTCGTTTGTAGTACTCTCCACTTTGGGAATTCTCGTTGCAACTTTATATTCTACAGGAAGTCCAAACGGTCTTCATATTGCAAAAAAAATTATTTTTTTTCCTCCATTTATCACTTTTTTGGTGGCATGCTTAATGAATAATTTAAACTTCGATTTCCACCAATATATTCAGTTTGGCTTGCAAAAAGTAGGTAGTTTGATGACTCCTCTGGCAATGCTTTCCGTAGGATTGCAATTGCGGTTTGATAGGAGAAGCCAACATTGGAAATTCTTAGGATTGGGACTTTTGTATAAATTAATATTGACTCCGGCTCTAATCTACTTATTGTATGTCGTAATTTTACAACAGCATTCAAAAACGATTCAGGTAGCTATTATGGAAGCTGCTATGGCTCCTATGATAACCGCAAGTATCTTAGCTTCTTCCCATGGTTTAAAACCTAGACTAAGTAGTATGATGATTGGGTTTGGAATACCATTATCATTTATCACTTTGGTATTTTGGTATTTTGTGGTGCAGTTTATTTAATCTTTAAATCATTTTTTTATAATTTATTGCGAACACTATTTTAATTAGAATATGAATATTTCCTCAGCGACAGCATCACAAACTATCCAAGCGCCTTTAGTTCAAAAAACAGTTTATTCTGTATTGTTTTCTATAGCTTTTGCACATTTGTTAAATGATTTGATGCAATCAGTTATTCCTTCTACCTATCCAATACTTAAAGAAAATTTTAGTCTTAGTTTTACTCAAATCGGATTGATAACATTCGTTTTCCAACTGACAGCCTCTATTTTGCAGCCTTTTATAGGTTTTTATACTGATAAATATCCAAAGCCCTATTCTTTAGTAATCGCGATGTTATTTACCATTACGGGATTGGGATTTTTATCGATTTCGACTTCTTTCTGGATGTTGCTGGTTTCCGTTGCATTTGTAGGAATTGGTTCTTCCATATTTCATCCGGAAGCTTCTCGTGTTGCTTATTTAGGGTCAGGTGGAAAGCGTGGCTTGGCACAATCTATTTTTCAATTGGGAGGTAATTCTGGGAGTGCGATAGGTCCTTTATTGGTTGCATTAGTTGTGGCTCCTTTTGGACAGTCTAATATAATATGGTTTGTGATTGCAGGTATTTTGGGAATCATTATTTTGTCCCAAATTGCGCTGTGGTATCAAAATCATCTGAATCTTCGCGCTGCAAAAAAAATAGTTAATGAAGATGTCGCTGTTCCATTGTCAAAAAGAAAAATCAATTTGTCAATCGCAGTTTTATTGCTGTTAATATTTTCCAAGTTTTTCTACATGGCCAGTATGTCCAGCTATTTCACGTTCTATCTTATGCATAAATTTGGATTAACCATACAGGAATCGCAGTTTCATTTGTTCATTTTCCTGGCTTCCGTAGCAGCGGGAACGCTAATCGGAGGCCCTTTAGGAGACCGTTTTGGAAGGAAATATATCATTTGGATTTCCATACTTGGCGCAGCACCATTTACGCTGCTATTGCCTTATGCTAATCTATTTTGGACCGGAGCATTATCGGTTATTATAGGAATAATTATTGCTTCGGCATTTTCAGCAATTTTGGTTTTTGCACAAGAATTAATGCCTGGAAAAGTGGGAATGATTTCGGGATTGTTTTTTGGTTTTGCCTTTGGTATGGGCGGTTTAGGGTCGGCAATTTTGGGTTACGTTGCTGATCAAACGAGTATCGAATATGTTTATAAATTAAGTTCTTTTCTGCCACTGATTGGCGTTTTTACTTATTTCTTGCCCAATATAAAAAAGAAATAATATTTTTACCTATTTGTTTTTTGGAGCTTTTTCCCGCTATCCGTTACAATCTTTATAGGAGTAAACCTTTCAGGATTTACTCCTATAAAGGATTTCCACTTTTATCGGGGCTAGGGATTTTAGTCCCAAACAAACTTTTTTTTTACCTAAATTATTTTTGAAACAAAGAATAATCGTCAGCTACATCTTGTTATTTTTTTAGTACAATTTTAAGATTTGTTTTAATTTTTATTGCTCTTAATTCAATAACTTAGATTGTTAGTAATCAATAAAAAAGAAATTAGTATGGCATCATTACGATTAGGCGATATTGCTCCGGATTTTGAAGCAGAAACAACGCAAGGAAAAATAAAATTTCACGATTGGCTGGGTGACTCTTGGGGTATTTTATTCTCGCATCCCGCAGATTTTACACCAGTTTGTACAACTGAACTGGGGACAGTGGCAAATTATTATCCTGAATTTAAAAAAAGAAATGTAAAAGTTATAGCATTGAGTGTTGACGGATTAGATTCTCATATGGAATGGATTAAAGACATCAATGAAACGCAAAATACAGTAGTCAATTTCCCTATCATTGCTGACGAAGACAAACATATAGCTCAATTGTATGATATGATTCATCCCAATGCAAATGAAAGTTTTACAGTTCGTTCGGTGTTTATTATTGGACCTGACAAAAAAATAAAATTAACCTTGACGTACCCAGCATCTACGGGAAGAAATTTTGATGAATTGCTTCGCGTAATTGATAGTTTACAGTTAACGGCTAATTATAGCGTAGCAACACCTGCAAACTGGAAAGATGGTGATCGAGTAGTAATTTCGACAGCGGTAAAAGACGAAGATATTGCCGCTAAATTTCCAAAAGGGTACGAAAGAGTGAAACCTTATTTAAGAATGACACCACAACCTAACAAATAGTCATTTTGTAGAATAATTATTTTGGTATAAAAAAGGTGCAATGAAAAAATCTTCATTGCACCTTTTTTATTTCTATTATAGCTTAAAACTCGTTACGTCCTATTGGTTATCAATAAACCGGTAATGATGATTCCCATACTTATAATCTGAGTAATTACTATGGCTTGACCCAGAAAAAAATAGGCCAAAATCCCACTGAACACTGGAATTAAATAATAGATTAATGCCGTTTTTGAGGTGCCAATTAATCTGATTGCTTCATTCCATAAATAGTAGGAAACCAAAGAAGCAAATATCCCAACATAGCTAGTCGTTAATACTGTTTTAGTGTCTAAAATCACTTTTTTATAAAATAAATGCTCCCAAATATAAAAAGGGAATAGGAAAATGGTGCCAATAACAAAAACACTAAATAAAAATACTTTTGGGTTTAGTTCATTTGGTTTTTGTCGCACTAATATAGTGTAGTAGGCAAAAAAGAAGCAAGCTACAAGCATCAATAAATCTCCAATGGTAAAATTGATATGAAGCAAGGCCTGAAGAGAACCTTTGGTAATGAGAACAAGAACACCTGTGATAATAGTTGTAATTCCCACTATTTTCATATTGGAAACTTTCTCTTTAAAAATAATCCTGGAGAGTAAAACAATAAACAACGGAATTGAAATGGCAATTAACGATAAATTGACTGCACTTGTTGTTTTTCCTGCAAAGTAAATGAGCGTATTAAATATGGTGATGCCCAATACAGCTGTAAGCGTAAGATATCGAATGTGTTTTTTTACAATTTTGAAATTTTCAATAGTACTTTTTATGGCAAATGGCGCCAAAACGATGCAAGCGATTGTCCAGCGCCAAAAAGCCAATCCAATAGGAGGAATGTGACCTTTAATACCGCTGGCGATTACCATGTTCACGGACCAAAGTAAAGTGGCTAGTAAAGCAAATAATGCTCCTTTAATTTGACTGCTCATTTATAAACGAGATTTTTTATTTTAGCGTACTGCAGCAACATAATGGTCTTGGCGTCTGTTATTTCGCCAGATTCGATCATCGCGTAGGCTTCGTCATAAGACATTTCTAAAACATCTATATTTTCCTCTTCATGCGCAACTCCGCCACCAGCACTAACTTTCATTGATTCATCATATTCGCCTACAAATAAATATAAAATTTCGGTTACGGCACCAGGAGACATATACGTTTCCATGATTTTAGTGACTTTTGTAAGGCGGTATCCAGTTTCTTCTTCAGTTTCTCGAATGATGCATTGCTCCGGATGGTCTTGGTCCAAAAGACCTGCGCAAACCTCAATCATCATTCCTGATTCATTTCCGTTTAAATAAGTTGGTAAACGAAACTGACGTGTTAGAATAACGGTTTTTTGCTTGGTGTTGTATAGTAAAATGGCTGCGCCGTTACCTCTGTCATAAACTTCTCTTTTTTGGGTAATCCACGAATCATCTTTTTTTTGATAATCAAAAGTTACTTTGTTTAAAATATACCAGTTATCAGAAAGTAATTCGGTTTTTTGGATTTTTATTTTTGGGTTGTTCATCCGTATTTTTTTAATTTATAAACTAAAAAAAACGCTCTGAATTTTCAGAGCGTTTAATAATCTTATTTAAGAATAGTTTGCTTTCTGTCTGGTCCTACAGAAACAATTTTGATAGGAACTTCTACTTCTTTTTCTATGAACTCGATATACTCTTTTAATTCAATTGGTAATTCATCATAAGTTGTCATACCAGTCAAATCAGCTTGCCATCCTTTGAAATCTTGGTAAACCGGAGTTACATTTTCTGGCTCGATATTGTACGGGAAATGAGAAATATTCACTCCTTTATAATTGTATTCCGTACATACTTTTAATGTTTCAAATCCAGAAAGTACGTCACCCTTCATCATCATTAATTGTGTAACACCATTAACTTGAATTGCATATTTAAGTGCCACTAAATCTAACCATCCACAACGTCTTTGTCTTCCTGTAACAGAACCAAATTCATTTCCTACACGTGCCATAGTTGCACCATCCTCATCAAAAAGTTCCGTTGGGAATGGACCGCTACCTACACGTGTTACGTAAGCTTTGAAAATTCCGTATACTTCTTTGATTTTATTAGGAGCAATTCCTAAACCAGTACAAGCACCTGCAGCTGTTGTGTTTGATGAAGTTACAAATGGATAAGTTCCAAAATCAACATCCAATAATGAACCTTGAGCTCCTTCACATAATATTGATTTACCTGCTTTTTGAGCCTGGTTTAAATATTCTTCGCTATCAATAAAATCTAATTTTTTTAATTCTTCGATAGCTTCAAAAAATTCTTTTTCTAATTCTTCTAAGTTGTATTGGATAGCAACATCATAGAATTTAATCATCGCTTCATGCTTATCAGCCAAAGCTCTGTAACGTTCTTTGAAATCTTCTAATTCAATATCTCCCACACGAATTCCGTTTCTTCCGGTTTTGTCCATATAAGTTGGACCAATTCCTTTTAGTGTAGAACCAATTTTTGCTTTTCCTTTAGACGCTTCCGAAGCTGCATCTAACAAGCGGTGTGTAGGTAAAATTAAATGCGCTTTTCTTGAAATGATTAATTTACTTTTTATGTCTAAATTAAATTTCTCAAGACCTTCGATTTCTTTTTGAAAAACAACAGGATCTATTACAACTCCATTTCCAATAATGTTTATGGCAGTTTTATGAAAGATACCAGAAGGAATAGTTCTAAGAACATGTTTTATTCCGTCAAATTCCAAGGTGTGTCCTGCGTTAGGTCCACCTTGAAAACGAGCAATAATATCGTAATTTGAAGTAAGAACATCAACAATTTTTCCTTTTCCTTCATCTCCCCATTGTAATCCTAGTAATAAATCTACCGTCATTCTGTATGTTATTTGTAGTTAATTTTTATATCAAAGACATCTAATTAGCTGTCTAAATTGTCTTTTTGTCTTTTTATTCCATATAGATATAAGGAATGATTGGTAATCTCAATGTCGAATATTTCTTCGATTGTTTTCTTAATACTTTGAATTCTTGGATCACAAAATTCGATAACTTCCCCGGTATCGGTCATAATAATATGATCGTGTTGCTTATCAAAATACGATTTTTCGTAATGTGCCTGATTTTGTCCAAATTGGTGTTTACGCACTAAAGCACAATCTAATAACAATTCGATTGTATTATAAAGCGTAGCCCTGCTGACACGATAGTTTTTGTTTTTCATTTTGATATACAAATTCTCTACATCAAAATGTTCTTCGCTATCGTAAATTTCCTGAAGGATAGCATAACGTTCGGGAGTTTTGCGATGTCCTTTTTTTTCAAGATACATTGTAAATACATTTTTTACAATTTCTTGGTTTTTAGTATTATCTGTGGAAATGAGTGTCATATGCTGGCAAAGATAATTTTTTATTTTTTAAAGTTTAAAGTTTAAAGTTGAAAAAATCAAATAGTTTAAAATGAACTGATTTGCTTTTTCGTTTTATTTTAGAGACGCTATTATCGCAATCTATAAAATTGTGAACAATATCCTTTCTTATGTTTTATATACTCGGGTTACTTTATCGATACCGTCAATTTTCTTAATGTTGCTAATCATCTTTTTCAAAATGGTATTATTTTGAACGATAACAGCCACTTGACCGTGAAAGATTCCAGCGTCAGTGCTTAACGAAATACTTTGGATATTTACATGCATATTATTAGAAATTACCTTCGTCAGCTGGTTTGTCAATCCTAAAATGTCCATTCCGGTAATGTTTATTATTGCTTTGAATTCTTCCTGAGAAGAGTCAATCCATTTGGCAGTCAATATTCGATAAGCATAATTAGACTGCATCCCGATAGCATTTGGACAATCTTTTTTGTGTATTTTAATTCCTTCATTTATCGTTACAAAACCAAAAACATCATCGCCCGGAATCGGATTGCAACAAGGCGATAATTTATAGTCCAATTTGTCATGTTCCTTACCAAAAACAAGCAAATCATAATTGCTGCTTATAACTGGTTTATGAATATCCTCATCAGCTGTACTGCTAGAAGAACGTTTTATTTTGTTTTTGAAAAAATTTATAAAAGTGTTGCTTTTTTGCGCCGCATAGTCTTTTAACTGTTGGTTTTCTATAGCACCAATTCCTACGCGGTAAAATAAATCTAAACTTGTTTTTAATTTGAAAAAGTTGACTAACTCATTGACAACCGATTCGTTTAAAGTTATTTTTAAATGTTTTAATTTTCGAGTCAGTAGTTCTTTTCCTTCCTCGCCAATTTTCTTGGTATTTTCGTTTAGAACGTTTTTTATTTTGGTTTTAGCTCTGGAAGTCGTCACATAATCTAACCAGTTGATTGTTGGTTTTTGATGTTGAGACGTAATGACTTCAATTTGATCACCGCTTTTTAATTCGAAATTCAAAGGAACTAATTTACCATTTACACGCGTCCCTCGGGTGCGAATTCCTATTTCCGAGTGGATACTGAAAGCAAAATCAAGCGAAGTAGCGCCCTTTGGCAATGATTTAATTTCACCTTTTGGAGTAAAGACGAATATTTCCTTTGAATACAAATTCATTTTGAAATCTTCTACAAAATCCACTGCGTTAGTCTCCGAATTTTCTAAGGCTTCTTTTAATAAATTAAGCCATACATCCAGACCGCTTTCTTCCGTCGCACCATTTTTATATTTGTAATGTGCAGCATATCCTTTTTCGGCAATTTCATCCATGCGTTCGCTGCGAACCTGAACTTCTACCCAGCGGCCTTTAGGTCCCATTACCGTGATGTGTAAGGCTTCATATCCAGTAGATTTTGGCGATGAAATCCAATCACGTAGTCGACTTGGGCTAGGTCTGTAATGGTCTGTTACGATTGAGTATATTTTCCAGGCAAGAAATTTTTCTTCGTGTGGATCTGATTTGTAAACGATACGAAGGGCAAATTTATCATATACTTCATCAAAGCTTACGTTTTGAGCTTTCATCTTTCTGCGAATCGAGTAGATGGATTTCGGACGTCCTTTAATTACATAATCAATTTTTTCAACATCCAATGATTCTTTAAGGACTTTAGAGATGTCTTTGATGTATTCATCCTGTTCTTCCTTGGTTTCTTTTATTTTACTTACAATTTCGTTGTAAATTGCCGGTTCAGTATATTTTAAACCTAAATCTTCCAGTTTTGTTTTAATGTTGTATAAACCCAAACGGTGGGCTAGTGGAGCATAGATGTATAAAGTTTCAGATGCGATTTTTGTTTGTTTGTCTTCCTGCATTGAATCCATCGTCTGCATATTATGCAAACGATCGGCTAATTTTATAAGAATTACGCGTACATCATCATTAAGGGTCAATATCATTTTACGGAAATTCTCGGCTTGTAATGACGCATTCAAATCTCTCTGAACCAAGGATATTTTGGTCAAACCTTCAACAAGTTGTGCAATTTTAGGATTGAATAAACGTTCAATATCTTGCACTGTCATCAATGTGTCTTCGACGACATCGTGTAACAATGCAGCAGCAATTGAGGTAGCACCCAACCCAATTTCTTGCGCGACAATTTTTGCAACAGCAATAGGATGAAAGATATACGCTTCGCCAGATTTTCTTCGTTGGTCTTTATGGGCATCTACTGAAACATCAAAAGCTTTACGGATCAGTTTTTTATCTTCATCACTTAAGGTTTGATAACTAATCCGAAGTAACTCTTTATATTCTTGAGCAATCGCTTTATTTTCTTTTTCTAAATCTATTTCTATCATAACGGCATGGGTTCAATTTCTAAAAATAAATATAAGTTAGGAGATATACAAGGATTATTTGTTTTTTGATTTTAGGTTTAAATGCCGGAAGCAGTATCTTTAAGCGTACTGTTTTGTACTCTTTTGAAATCCAAATCCTGAAAATCATAACTAAAATCAGTCAACTCGGAGATTGGTTTCATTTTTATACCAACTGCTTTGCCAGTTGGATCAAATTCAAAAAACAAATGGGCATCAGCATGAAAATAGGCATTGTTCCACTTCACCACATAATTGTCTTTTTTATAGAAAAAAACTTCTCCGGTTAGTTGAGGGGAACGTTTTGATGCAAAATATAATTTGCCTTTCTTTTCTGAAATGATGATTTCGCCAAACCAATTGTCCTTGAAAGTTCCCTTGAGCGTATTGAAATCTATTTTGATTTTATCAGTTTTATTTTTTGCAACAGCAGCCCAAACTTCATCGGTAACTATATCAGCAGTTTCTTCGTTTGCTTTTAGTCTGTTGCTGTAAATAGTAACATAATCATCGGACTTAATTCCTAAATAACTATCTTTTATTGTATTGGTAATAGCGGTAAATGCTGCTCCGGATTGCTGGTTTGTCAATACGATAATCCCTAATTGTAATTCCGGGATCAAGGTCACCTGAGTAACAATTCCTTCTAATCCACCAGTGTGTGTTACTTGCTTGTATCCTTTTACATCACTCAAAAACCAGCCTAAACCATAACCGCTAAAATGGGTATTATATGGTACTCTGGTAGTTACAGGAATTATAGTTTGCAATTGCCACATTTCATTGTGTTCTTTCTCAGAGAATAATTGCTTGTTTTCGGTGCCATATTTTCCGTTATTCATTTGCATGATGGTCCATTTGCTTAAATCATTGACGCTAGAATAAATTCCGGCGGCCGCATCGAATAGTTGATTTTGATACCGTTTGATTACTTTAAGTTTTCCATCGATAGGAACATGAGGAGCAATTATATTGGTACTGTCTTTTAATCGTAAAAAAGAAGAGGCACTATTATTCATTTCTAATGGTTTCATAATGCGCTCTTCAATAAAATCACACCAACTTTTACCACTTGCTACATGAATCACCTCACCGGCAACAATGTACAGTAAGTTATCATAATCATATTTGGTTCTAAAAGCCGAAACCGGTTTCAAATACTGCAAATTCTGAATAATATCTTGTGCGGTAAAATTACTTCCGTCAGGCCAAATCATTAAATCGCCTGCTCCAAGACCGAGTCCGCTTCTATGCGTCAATAAATCCCGAATCGTGAATTCTTGGGTTACATACTCATTGTACATTCTGAAATTTGGAAGGTATTTGATAACTTTATCGTCCCATTTTACTTTTCCTTCATCAACAAGCATTGCTAAGGCAGCACTGGTAAAAGCTTTGCTGTTGGATGCGATTCCAAAAAGGGTATTCGCATCGACTTTTTCTTTTGTCAAAATAGATTTTACTCCGTAGCCTTGCGCGTGAATTAACTTTCCGTCTTTTACAATAGCAACCGCAATTCCTGGAACATTGAATGCTGTTAAGGTACGATTCACTAATTCATCAACTTGGGATGAACTGATTTGGGAGAAAGAAAGAGTAGTTGAAATTAATGCTATCCCAACGAATAATTTATTTTTCATATTATCTATGTTTTTAATAAAATGGTAAATCTTTAATATTTTTTTGTTTTTTAAATCTGTAATCAAAAATCTAAAATCCTCTTTGTCTTTTGGCTTCAAAAATCAAAATTGCTGCTGCAACTGAAACATTCATAGAATCGATTTCGCCTTGCATTGGAATTATAATATTTTGGGTTGCTTCTTTTCGCCATTCTTCTGTCAAGCCTGTTGCTTCTGTACCTACAACCAAAGCCGTTGGAGTAGTATAATCTTGCGTGTGATACGAAGTTGAATTTTGCAAAGTCGCACAATAAAAATTGATTTTTCTTTCTTTCAAAAAAGCAATAATTTCTGATGTTGTTCCGGTAGCGATTTGGTTAGTAAACAAACAACCGACGCTGGAACGCACAATATTTGGATTGTATAAATCGCTTTTTGGATTTGCAATAATTACAGCGTCAAGGTTTGCAGCATCTGCAGTTCGTAATAAAGCGCCTATGTTTCCTGGTTTTTCGGGAGCTTCGGCAACAAGAATTAATGGATTTTCAGATAGTTTTAAATCGGATAATTGCAATGATTTTGTTTTGGCTACAGCCAAAATACCTTCGGTAGTATCTCGATAAGCTAACTTTTGAAAAACATCTTTGTTAATCTCAATTAACTCGGTATTTGATGATAATTTTCGGGCTTCGGTTTCTGAACAAATTTCAGGCAAAAACAACAGGGTTTCTATTTCATAACCACCTTTAATGGCAATTGAAATTTCCCGTTTTCCCTCTATTAAAAATGTTCCGGATTGTTTGCGTGCTTTTGCTTTTTCCTGCAATAACACTAAAGATTTGATGTATGGATTTTGTATCGAAGTGATCTGTTTCAATGGAAATGATGCTAAGTTATTATGGTGCTAAGTTACCACCTTTTTTTAAATTCTATAATGGAATAGTTTACCTATCACAAATGCAGTTTTTAAGGAGTATTTTCTTTAAATTTGTAAAAATCCAAAATTTTATATTTTAAATGTTTCATCTATTAGATATCATCGGTTCGATGGCTTTTGCCATGTCTGGCGCATTGACGGCAATGAATAAAAAGCTGGATCCTTTTGGGGTTTTTATCATTGCTTTTGTAACAGCTGTGGGTGGAGGAACTTTACGTGACATCATGATTGGCAGAACGCCGGTGGGGTGGATGCGTGATATTAATTACGTTTATGTAATTGTGATGGGATATATTCTGGCCATACTTTTCAGGAAAAAATTTGATAAATTGCGAGCTTCCCTATTTTTATTTGACACAATAGGATTAGGTGTTTTTACGTTAATAGGTCTTGAGAAAGGTATAAATATTGGCCTTCATCCAGTAATTTGTATTGCACTAGGTACCTTGACAGCGTGTTTTGGCGGTGTGATTCGTGATATTTTATGTACTGAAATTCCGGTTATTTTTAGGAGAGAGATTTATGCTACGATTTGTATTTTGGGTGGAATTGTCTTTTTTCTGCTTCGAAAATTAGATTTAGACAACGATGTCTTATACCTGACAACCTCGTTGGTTATAATCTCAGTTCGTCTAATGGCCGTGAAATTTAAATGGTATTTACCCACTTTAGAACATAAATAAAAAATGATTACTTTCACGAAGTCTAAAATCAAGTAGTGAAAAATTTCTCCGTCAAACAATATCAGGAAAGCGATTATGAAAATTGGAATGCCTTTGTAGGTCAAGCCAAAAATGCTACTTTTCTGTTTCATCGTGATTTTATAGAATATCACAAGGATCGATTTGAGGATTATTCTTTGATGGTTTTTGATAATGAAAAGTTAGTTGCTATTTTGCCAGCGAATAAAGTGGAGAATGAAATTTTTTCACATCAAGGATTGACTTACGGAGGATTAGTTTATAATGAAGTGTCTAAATTGATGACCGTAATTACTGCTTTTAGGGCTGTTTTGTTGTTTTTGGCAGCAAATGAAATAGAAAAACTGCATCTAAAAACGATTCCATCAATTTATCACAATAAGCCTGCTGAAGAAATCCAATATGCTTTGTTTTTGGCAGAAGCCAAATTAGTGAGAAGAGATAGTTTGTCTGTGATTGATTTATCACAAAAATATGATTTTTCAAAAATTAGAAATAGAGGCGTTCTAAGAGGAAAAGCATGCGGATTAGTTATTAAAGAAGAAACTGATTTTGAATCTTTTTGGAACGAAGTTTTGATTCCGAATTTAGACGAAAGACATAATGCAAAACCTGTTCATTCATTAGAAGAAATTAACGTGTTAAAAAATAATTTTCCGTCTAACATCAGGCAGTTTAATGTTTATCATAAGGATAAAATTGTTGCGGGAACAACTGTTTTTGAAAGCGAAAGAGTCGCACATTGCCAATACATTTCAAAATATGAAAGTAAAGAGAATCTAGGAAGTTTAGACATTTTGTATCATTTTTTAATCACAGATGTTTTTGCCAATAAACGATTTTTTGATTTTGGAATTTCGAATGAAGCGCAAGGAAAAAAGCTCAATGATGGCTTAACGTACTGGAAAGAAAGTTTTGGAGCAAGTACGATTGTTCACGATTTTTACGAAGTTGAAACTAAAAATTATGTTAAGCTAGATTGCTTTTTTACTAAATCAAATAATGACTGAATGATACAATTTCTTGATTTAAAAAAAATAAACGAGCCGTATGAAGCCGCTTTTCAAGAAAAATTGGAAACGGTTTTATATAACGGTTGGTATATTTTAGGGAATGAAGTCAAGGAATTTGAAACTAATTTTGCCAAGTATTGCGGAACAAAACATTGCATTGGAACAGGAAATGGTTTTGACGCTTTGGTTTTGATTTTTAAAGGGTATATTCAACTTGGAAAATTACAAAAAGGGAATGAAGTCATCGTTCCTGCAAACACCTATATCGCAAGTATTCTAGCTATTTTACAAGCTGATTTGATTCCTGTTTTGGTCGAGCCAAAGCTGGAAACCTACAACATCAACCCAGATTTAATTCAAGGAAAAATCACTTCAAAAACAAAAGCGATTTTAGTAGTTCATCTTTATGGCCAATTAGTTGAAATGGATAAGATAAATGAAATTGCAGTTGCGAATGGTTTGCTGGTTATCGAAGATGCAGCTCAGGCTCATGGCGCAATTTCAGAAGTCGAAAGTCGAGAGTCGAGAGTCGAAAATTTGGACATGCAGAATATAAATGTTAAAACCCAGGCATATAGTTTTTATCCTGGAAAAAATTTGGGAGCTATAGGCGATGCGGGTGCAGTTACTACAGATGATCCTGAATTAGCCAAAGTTATTCAATCGCTGCGGAATTACGGTTCGGAAACGAAGTATTACAATGATTATATCGGTATAAATTCAAGGCTGGATGAATTACAAGCTGCATTTTTAAATGTAAAGTTGCCAAATTTAGATGTTGATAATGAATTACGTAGAATAATAGCAAAACGTTATTTGTCCGAAATTAAAAATGAGAAAATAAGGCTTCCGTTTTGGGATTTATCAAATAATCATGTTTTTCATTTGTTTGTTATTAGAACTCAAAACAGACTTGCTTTACAAGAATATTTAGACCAAAACGGGATTCAAACGGTGATACATTATCCAGTTCCGCCACATAATCAAAAGGCACTGTCACTATGGAATCATTTGTCTTTTCCTATTACTCAAAAAATTCATGATGAAGTGCTAAGCTTACCCATAAGTCCTGTTTTGACAATGGATGAGGTCAGTTATATTGTGAAAATTTTAAACGAATATTAAATTGGAATTCATTAAAAAGATAACCCAAACACAGCTGTTTAAGATTTCATCTTTGAATAGTTTGAGCGTCATTCTAAAAATTGGAATTGGATTAATAACTTCAAAATTATTAGCTGTATTTGTAGGTCCAGGCGGAATGGCATTAGTTGGGAATCTTAGAAATTTTTTAACTTCATTAGAAAGCATTTCGACTTTAGGATTTCAAAACGGAATTATAAAATACACTGCAGAAAATAAAAAAAATGAAAATGAGCTCAATAAAATAATCGCAACAGTTTTTATCAGTTTATTGGGTATTGCGATTGTTTTAAGTTGTGTTTTGTATTTTTTTGCCTCCTTTTGGGACAAGGCGATTTTTGGGAATGATTTTGATTACGCAATTGTTTTTAAGTCATTAGCATTGGTTTTGCCTTGGTATGCGATTTCTGTTTTTTTGCTCGCCGTACTTAATGGTTTAGGGCAATTCAAAAAAGTGATTTGGATTAATATAATAGGAAATGGAATTGGTTTGTTAGTTTCCATCATCATGATTTTGCAGTATGAAACATTAGGGGCTTTACTTTCTTTAGTGATTTCACCTGCATTGTTGTTTTTTGTGACGTTCTATTTTATAAACAAAGAAATTAATTTTTTCAGGACGATTCGGTTACATCAATATGATTTTCAAATTATAAAGAATTTGTCATCCTATTCTTTAATGGCTTTGGTTTCATCCTTTTTAGGACCTTTAGTTTTTTTGGCCATCAGAAAAAATGTAATTGAGATTGTTGGCTTAGAGGAAGCCGGTTTTTGGGAAACAATTACGCGAATTTCGACTTATTATATGCTGTTCGTCACCACAATTTTGAGTGTCTATTTTTTGCCAAAATTAGCTGTTGCCCAGAATAATCTGGAGACTAAAAGAGTGTTTTGGAGTTTTTATAAAACGATTTTGCCTCTTTTTATAGCTGGGCTTGTCATAGTTTATTTTCTGCGCTTTTTCATTGTTAATTTGCTTTTCACCAATGCGTTTCTTCCTGTGACCACTTTGTTCTTTTGGCAGCTGACAGGCGATGTTTTAAAAGTGGCTTCTTTGATTTTAGGATATCAGTTTTTCGCAAAAAAGTTAACCGTAGCCTTCATATTCTCAGAATTATTTTCACTTGCCGTTTTGTATTTTTCAAGCCTTTATTTCATTAGAGAATTTGGAATTCAAGGGGTAGTCATGGCACAAGCTTTTGATAATTTGGTTTATTTGTTGGTACTTTGTGTTTATTTTAAAAAAAGTTTGTTTTGATCCTTCATATTAATTGGACAAAAAATGTTAATTTTGATATTCAATATTTTACTATGGAAATGCATTTTCAAACCAAAGAAGAAAGCAACAAAAAGCAACAAGAAGCTTTCCTGAAACTATCAGGAATTGAACGTATTTATAGTTTTCTGAATTTGGTGTATCAAGTTAATCAGTATCCGACGAAAAACAAAGTGGATAAATCCAACAACTTTACAATTACGATAAAATCTAAATAGTATGTTTCAGCCTTGGGAAGAAAATATTAATAGTTTCGTTTCTTTAGCCAACAAATATAAGGTTAGAATGCTAATGGTGGGAGGTGGCGCAGTAAATTTTCATGGGTATCAGCGTCATTCTTCGGATGTCGATTTTTGGATAGAAACTACCGAAGAAAATTTTAGGAAATTAGTTATGGTTTTTAATGAGATGGGATTTGAAATAGAGGATTTTCCTTTGGTAGTAAAAGAACAAAAACAAAATATTTCTATCAAATTTTCTCCTTTAGATTTAGATTTAGAATTGATTACGAAGTTTTCTGTTAATAAAACTTTTGATGAAGCTTATAGAGACAGCATAGTTTCAGAGGTTAATAGCAATACCTTTTTTAGATGGAATGTACTTTCTTTAGAAGACTTGATTACCAGTAAAGTAAAAGCCAATAGACCAAAAGATTTATTAGATATTCAGCAACTTAGAGAAATTAATAAGAAGTAGTTTTGGAATTCCAAACCTCAAAATACTGCTCTGCAATCTTGATGTAATCATGTTCTTTCTCAATAAAAGTTCGAGCTCGATTTGCAATTGCTA
This sequence comes from Flavobacterium zhoui, assembly GCF_042787235.1. Classification (NCBI taxonomy): domain Bacteria; kingdom Pseudomonadati; phylum Bacteroidota; class Flavobacteriia; order Flavobacteriales; family Flavobacteriaceae; genus Flavobacterium; species Flavobacterium zhoui. The sequence continues at coordinate 68,234 of NZ_JBHZPY010000004.1, read as the reverse complement.
TTATTTCGTTTGGATTCTCAATCAAAAATGACAATTCATGGACTAAATAATCTACATCAGGTAAAGCATTTATGCAGACTCTTTCCGTTAAATTATAGTGTTCTGTAAACTCCTTTTCAGCTCCAGTAAAAACTACTTTTCCTTTAGCCATGGCTTCTAATGCATTATAACCTTGGTCATTTGCATAGGTTTGGTCTAATAAAATATGTGCTTTATTGTATATATTAATATAGGTCGAATAAGGAATATCACGGGTTGTAATTATTTCAACTTTCCTGCTATATTTCTGCTCAATAGTACGCAACGCTTTTTCAAAATAATCATTTCCTTTTTTAAAATAATTGGCTTTATTAATTCCATGAAAAATGATAATTTTATTAGAAATTGTCAAAGGCTGAAAGTCAATTTTAGCAGTGTTTATGGGATTTGGGATTAATCCTGAATATTTGGAATTATTCAACAATGGAATATGATAATCGATATCTGATGCTATAATTCCTACGATGTTCGAATAAATAAATTGATGTAATTTTTTAAAGGATGAAGTTCTAAACTTCAATACATTTCCAAACCTTTTTGGATTAATTCTCCCCGCTAAATAACCTTGAATACCTGATTTGTAATTTGGATTTTCAAAACAATATTCCACATTTAGATAGTCATAACCTGAAGATAACAAATAAGTTTTTGAATTATTTTGAAAGAGAAAATCTAGAATTTTTTTTTCAAAATAATATTGGCAATAAAAGCTATTTTCATTGATAAGTTGTACAACATCAAAGCCTGTAAATTTTGATTTGTTTTTTTTAAACTGAAGATAGGTGAGATAAGAACTTATGTCAAACCCAAAAATGGCATTTACAGTTATTTTTATTTTTTTCAAAAATCCGGAGTCCCATTTTTTTTCAATAGGGAAATCGACAGGATAATTTTTAAAACCATCCTGATGACCTAAAATATAAACTTCATGACCTAATTCCTGTAAACCTTCTTTGAGAGAGTTGTGTAATCGGCTGAATTCACCAACAAGTAAAACTTTCATTTATGTGTATATTTGACAAATATATTTACTTTTAGATAAGAATGACACAAAACAAAAACAAAGTAGCCATAATTTCGACCTCATTAGGAAGTGGCGGAGCAGAACGATTTGCTTCCTTGTTAAGTTTTATGTTGGAAAAATTAAATATCGAAGTACACAACATAATTATAAACGATGTTGTTGATTATGAATATGCCGGTAAATTAATGAACTTAGGGATTGAAAGTACGGATTCTTTTCCATTTTTTAAAAAAATTAGAAAAGGATTTCTATTGAATCACTATTTAAAAAAAAATGGAATAAATGGTATTATTGACAACAGACCTCGAAATAATTTGACCAGAGAAATTATTACTAAATGGATATATGGTGACAGAAGAAAATGGTTTCTTGTTCATAGTTATAATACAGATACTTATTTTCCTAAACCTATTTTTTTTTCTAAATTTTTATATCAAAATGCAGAAAAGATTATATGTGTTTCTCAAGCTATCGAAGAAATAATAAAGTACAAGTTTGATTTTAAAAATACAGTTACGATTCATAATCTGTATGATTTTTCTAAAATTGAAATAGAAAAAAAAATTCCTATTTCTGAACAGTATATTATGTATTTTGGGAGGTTTGATGAAAAAGTAAAGAATTTTAGTTTAATGCTGGAAGCCTTTTATCTTTCAAAAATTCACCTTCAAGGTTATAAATTACTTTTGATGGGAGAAGGGCCTGATTTAGGGATTATTCAGGAAAATATTAAACTATTACAATTGGAGGAGTTTGTAATAATTTATTCATTTAATAAGAATCCATTTCAATTTGTTAAGCAAGCCAAATTTACGATTCTGACCAGTCGTTATGAAGGCTTTCCTTTATCTATAGTCGAATCATTAGCTTTAGGAACGCCTGTGATTTCAGTAGATTGTAAATCTGGTCCCAATGAGCTTATAAAAGATGGCTTCAATGGTTTATTGGTTGAAAATAATAACCCGCATCTTTTCGCAACTGCAATGAAGCAATTGGTTGATGATACTAATTTGTATGATTTTTGTAAAAAAAATGCGGCTAAAAGTGTAGAACATTTATCTTTAGAAACTATTTCAAAACAGTGGGAATCCATTTTATTTTAAATCTATGACAACTACAAATGATATTCGGCTAATCGAAATTCCCAAAATTTGCGATTCAAGAGGGAATCTGTCCGTTATCGAGGGAGATACAATACCATTCGTATCCAAAAGAGTGTACTATTTATATGATGTTCCAAGTGGCAGCGAAAGGGGAGGACATGCACACAAAGTACAACAAGAACTGTTGGTTGCTTTAAGCGGAAGTTTTGATGTTATTTTGAACGATGGTGAGGCAACAAGAAAAGTAACGTTAAACAAACCTAACATTGGCCTTTTGATTCCATTGGGAATTTGGAGAGAATTAGAAAATTTTTCCTCTGGTTCCGTTTGTTTGGTATTGGCGTCGGATGAGTTTGATGAAGGGGATTACATCAGAGATTATCAAGATTTCAAATTATTTAAAGACTGACGAACCCAAGCCGCTATTGGCTAAAATTAATTTCAAATGGATTAATGCTTTTAATATAACCGAAGGCATTGCCAGTAGAAGTCGTTTTTTGAATGTTATGTTTTTCAAATCAATCGCTTTATAATAACAATTGAAATTTTTATCATCAGCAATTAATTTTGATTTTATTGCCAATGAAAACCGATTCAAATCAAGGAATTTTTTTAGACTTGGATTCGTTTTTTCTGGTTGCTCAAATTTCGAAAAATTAATTTTTTTGTTTACATAATTTTTGTTTTTCGAAAGGCTATTTTCATCATAAATATATCGTGCCAAGATTTTCCAAGAAAATACAACAGGATAATTAATCCCTATTCGAATCCACATATCAGTATCTTGACCGCTTTTTATTTCACTATCAAAATTTCCGGTTTCTTCGAAAATAGTTTTATGAAAAACGGCACAGGAAGTGCAAATAATGGTTTCTTTGCTACTGGCTGTAAAGTAGTTTACGATTTCACAATCATTAGTTTTTACAATCGAATAGCTGGCAGGAATTACTTTTTTTGACGTTTCAATTTCAATGGCTGCAGAAAATATTTTTTCCTGAGGATAACTTTGAATGATTTTAAACATTTCTTCTAAAAAATCCGGATACCAATAATCATCGGCATCTATAAAGCTAATATAATCAGACTGTGCTTTTTCTATTCCATCATTTCTTGCTGATGAAACTCCGTCATTTTCTTTATAAAAATATCGAATTCTTGGGTCATCAAACCCTTTTATAATCGTAGCGCTGTTATCTGTTGAGCCATCATTTATAATCAGTAATTCAAAATCAATAAACGTTTGATTGAGAACACTTTTTAAGGTGGCTTCAATGAATTTTTCTTTATTGAAAAGTGGAATTATTACAGAAAAAAAAGGCATCTATTTACTGTTTAAATAACAAAAATAGCCAATTTTATAGCAGTCAAATGCTAATAGAGTTGGTTTTTCTGAAGTTAGATGATTTTCGAGTCTTGATTGCAGTTTTTGAAATAGCTTTCCGATCCATAAATTAATTTTCAAATCGCAAAGCATTTTATGAGTCTTAATTATTTTACTTTCGATTTCAATTTTTGAATTGGTTTTTGAAATAAATAAAAGTGTTTCAAGGGCCGTTTTAGTTTTGGATAAAAAAAGCGATGAAGTTTCTAAATTCAAATGAAATACCGGATTTTCAATATGTTCAATGTCAATATTTTCTAGCTTTAGATTTTGAATGAAAGCGAAGTCTTCATAACCATAGTTTGTTATTTTTTCATCAAATAAAATGGCGTCAAAAACTGTTTTTTTTATTAAAATATTGGAAACAAATGTGGTTGAATAAGGATTTTTTTTCCGTTGAGAAACTGAAATAGCTTCTCTTTTTTGTCCAAATGTCCACCGTAATAATTGGTCATTAGTCGGTTTTTCTTTGGTGTAAACGATTCCTCCAAATAAAACTTTTTCTGCCGATAAGTTAATTCGGCTAATGTAGTTTAAAATAAAATCCGAATTTTCAGGAAAAGTATCGCAATCTAGATAAAGCAACCAATCATAATTTGCCTTTGAGGCCAATAAATTCCTGATTTTGCTTCTTCCAATATTTTCTGATAATTCAATAAAGGAACAATTTGTTAAAAATTGAATCGCGTTATTTTCTAATTTATTTTGCGTTGATGCATCGTCAATACCTATAATCTCAAAATTTATTCCGCAATCCGTACATTGCTTATGTAATTCCAGGACAAGAGGATAAGCATTATAATTATATATCGGAATAAGAATGGAAAGCATTACGCCGTTCTCTGAACCACTTCAAAAATTCTTTCATCTTCACATTTCAATGTTTTCGAAGGGAATTTCATTAGCAATGCATAATCGTGAGTAGCCATGATTATAGTTTTTCCGTTAGCATTGATGTTTTTTAATACTTCCAATACTTCGGCACTGGTTTGTGGGTCTAGATTTCCGGTTGGTTCGTCTGCAAGTATCAGTTCAGGATCGTTTAGCAATGCTCTAGCAATAGCTACACGTTGTTGCTCACCACCAGAAAGCTGGTGTGGCATTTTATTTCCAAATTCTATCATGCCAACTTTATCCAGCACTTCGTCAATTTTTCGTTGCATTTCTTGATTGTCAGTCCAGCCGGTTGCTTTAAGAACAAATAACATATTGTCTTTTACAGTACGATCTGGTAGTAATTTGAAATCTTGAAAAACGATTCCAATCTTTCTTCTCAAAAAAGGAATGTCATTTTCTTTTAAAGTCGCTAAATCAAAATCTACGATATGGCCTTCTCCTTCAGTTAATGTTAAATCGCCATATAAGGTTTTCATTAAGGTGCTTTTTCCAGAACCTGTTTTTCCAATTATATATAGAAACTCTCCGTGATTTACCTCTAGGTTTATATGAGATAAAATCGTTTTTCCTTCTTGGTAAATGGTTACATTTTTTAAAGACAATACAGGTTGAGACATAGGAGATTTTGTTTATTGGGTAAAAGTAATAAGATAACGGTTGTATTCAAAATAAATTTTATTCAATTAAGAAGAATTACTTAAATAATAAGTGCTTGAAGAAGGAATGATTATCTAATATAGACTCCTTCATACTTCCTAAATCTAAATTGTTTAAAAAAATGTTCATAATAAAAACGAATAACGATTCGTTATAGACTACAGAATATGATACATTTGAATTATTAAATAAAAATACAATGCGTAAAATTTCTTGGCTCTACTTATTTCTTCTTTTTATTATATCTGCTGCCGGTTCAGCACAACAATCAACGATTTATACACATGATTTAAAAGATTATAATAAAGCGCTCTCTTTATTTAATGATAAGCAATATGCATCAGCTCAAATTATTTTCAGCAAAGTAAAAGAAACGGCTGCCACCGAAGAACTAAAATCGGATTGTGCTTACTATATTGCAAATTGTTCTATTCGTACTAATCAGTCCAATGCAGATGAATTGATGGAACAATTTGTTGCTGATTATCCAACAAGCACAAAACAAAATCAAGCATACATTGAAGTGGCTCATTATTATTTTGACCAAGGGAATTATCCACAAGCGTTGCAATGGTTTGATAAAGTGGACGAAAGCCAATTGAGCAGCAGCGATCGTGATAAATTCAATTTCCAAAAAGGATATAGTTTTTTTAATGCCAAAAAGAAAAAGGATGCCACAGTCTATTTGAATAAAGTGGTAAACTCCGCTGAATATGGTTCTCAGGCCAAATATTATCTTGGTTTTATGGCTTATGAAGGAGATGATTACAAACAAGCTACAAAATATTTTGACGAAGTTTCGGGTGAAGAGAAATACAAAGAAAAGCTTTCGTATTACCAAGCTGACATGAACTTTAAGCTAGGAAATTTTCAGAAAGCAATTGATTTAGGCGGAAAAGCGATGGCCAAATCAAATCCTGCTGAGAAATCAGAATTGAATAAAATTATTGGCGAAAGCTATTTTAATTTAAAACAATATGACAAAGCCATTCCTTATTTGGTTGCTTACAAAGGAAAAAAAGGAAGATGGAATAATACCGATTTTTATCAGTTGGGATATGCGTATTACAAACAAAAAGATTACGAAAATGCCATTTCCCAATTCAATAAAATCATTGGAGGAAAAGATTTCGTAGCCCAAAACGCGTATTACCATTTGGGAGAAAGTTATTTGAATACAGATAAAAAGCAACAGGCGTTGAATGCTTTCAAAAATGCATCCGAAATGAATTTTGATCCAGCTATTCAAGAAGATGCGAGTTTAAATTACGCAAAATTGAGTTATGAAATAGGAAATTCATATCAAAGTGTTCCTTCTATTTTACAAGCTTTCCTGAAAAAATATCCAGAAAACTCGAGCAGTTCTGAAATAGAAAAATTGTTGATTGATTCTTATATTTCTTCTAAAAACTATAAAGAAGCTTTAGTTTTATTGGAAAGAAATAAATCACCTGAAAATAAATTAGCGTATCAAAAAGTTCTTTTCTACAGAGGTTTAGAATTGTATACCGATGGGAATTATGAAGAAGCATCGAAAATGTTTACTAAATCTATCAGCGAACAAAGAGATGCCACTTTTACCGCACGCGCTACTTTTTGGAAAGGAGAAACGGAATATGTACAGAATGATTTCAAAGAGGCATTGATAAGTTTTAAACAATTCATGGGTTTGGCTCAAGCCAAAGAAACACCCGAATTTAAAAACATTAATTATAACATTGCCTACGCGTATTTCAAATTGAAAGTATACGATCAGGCTGGGAATTATTTCCAAAGCCAAATTGCAACTTCAACAGCCGATAAAGTAAGATTGAACGATTCGTATCTGCGTTTAGCGGATTGTCGTTTTGTTACTTCAAAATACGGAGCGGCGATGGATGCTTACAACAAAGTGATCGAATCGAAAAGTGTTGATGCTGATTATGCCTACTTCCAAAAAGCAATTTCTTATGGATTTATTTCTAAAAACGATAAGAAAATTGAAGAACTAAATGCTTTTTTACAATTATATCCAAAATCAGATTATAGGGATGATGCAATATTCGAACTTGGAAATACCTATGTTGCCGAGAACAAAAATGATCTTGCGATAAAAACATACGATCGATTAAATACGGAATTTAAGAAAGGTTCTTTTACTTCTCGATCTATTTTGCGTCAGGGATTAATTTATTACAATTCGGATAAAGATGAGCAGGCTTTAGTTAAATTTAAAAAAGTAGCTGCTGATTTTCCTAGAAGTCCTGAGGCATTAGAAGCCGTTGCAACCGCCAGACTTATTTATGTAGATGGCGGCAGAGTCGATGAATATGCGAACTGGGTACGAACTTTAGATTTTGTTGCCGTTACGGATGCTGAACTTGATAATGACACCTATGAAGCTGCCGAAAAGCAATATCAACAAAATAACACAAAACAGGCAATTGCAGGATTTAGTGGTTATGTGGCTAAGTTTTCAAGAGGAATTCACGCTTTAAATGCAAATTATTATCTGGCTCAACTGTATTATGCAGAAGGTTTAGTAGACAAATCAATTCCTAATTATGAGTTTGTAATCGCACAGCCACGAAGTGAATTTACAGATCAATCTTTGTCAAGATTAGCTCAGGTTTTTCTAAAAAACAAAGAGTACAATAAAGCAATTCCTGTTTTGTCTCGATTAGAAAACGAAGCTGATTTATCTCAAAACAGAACATTTGCGCAGTCGAATTTGATGAAAAGTTATTATGACATCAAAGACTATTCGAATTCTGTGATTTATGCGGAGAAAGTTTTAATGAATCCGAAGACGGATGATAATGTAAAAAGCGATGCTCAAATTATAATAGCACGCGCAGCAATACAAACAGGCGATGAGTCAAAAGCTCGAACTGCTTATGCAAAATTATTGACTATCGCCAAAGGTGAATTAGCTGCCGAGGCCTTGTATTATGATGCTTATTTTAAAAATAAAGATGCGAAGTTTGAAACCTCAAATATTGCAGTTCAAAAATTAGCAAAAAATTATTCCAGCTATAAATATTTTGGAGCCAAAGGATTGATATTGATGGCGAAAAACTTTTATGGATTGAAAGACAGTTATCAGGCAACTTATATTTTGGAGAATGTGATTCAAAATTTCACTGATTTTCCAGATGTAGTCTCTGAAGCGCAAACTGAATTAGATATCATTAAAGCCGAAGAATCCAAAACAAATTCATCCGTAACGAAGTAATTTAAAGATAAAGAATGGAATTATTTTGGGGATTATTAAACAAATAAATTTTGAAATTACAAAAGCTTAAAAAATAAAAAAGAATGAAAATACCCTTTTATATAGTGGATGTTTTTGCTGAAAAAAAATATGCTGGGAATCAATTAGCTATTTTTTTAGATGCCGAAAATTTAAGTGATGATAAAATGCAAACAATTGCTCGTGAAATTAACTTTGCGGAAAGCACTTTTATTACCAAGCTTGATAAAAATAATACTGCAGAAATCAGAATCTTCACTCCCGAATATGAAATGAAATTTGCCGGGCATCCAATAATTGGTACTTCGTGGGTTTTGATGAATAAAATATTTGAAAAGCAGCCTCAAAATATAGTTTTATCGGTTCCAATAGGTGAAATTCCCGTTAATCAATCGGGAGATTTAGTTTGGTTGCAGGCAGCTCAACCGCAGTTTTTGGATACTTTTTCAATCGAAGATTTTTCATCCTTCAGTAATTTAAGCAGTACGGATTTTGATGATAAGTTCCCAATTCAGGAAGTTACCACAGGGAGCGCTTTTGTGATTGTACCTCTTCAAAATAAAAAAGCATTAGAAAATTTAATTCTGGATCAAGGTAAAATGAACAAATGGTTGCATGCTCATTGCAAAACCAGTCATAGAGCCTTGTATTTTTATTGCTTAGAAGATTCAAAACTAATCAGCAGAATGTTGTGCATAGAAGACAACCAACTCAAAGAAGATGCGGCTACTGGAAGCGCCAGTACTTGTTTACAGGCTTTTCTTCTGAAATATTATTCACCGGAAATAAAAATCATAAATCATCAAGGCGATTTTATCAATAGACCTTCTCAAATTTATTTTAAAGGTAAATTATCAGAAAATCATTTTGATATAAGAATTGGCGGGAAAACGCAATTCCTTGCAAAAGGAGAATGGGAAGTTTAAATTACTAGGTTGGCAGGGAAGAGTTATAAATAAGAAGTAAAAAAATAAAAGATGACATTTAAATATTTAAACATAAAATCATTCACAAATAAGACAGCAACGTTTTCGGCTCCCTTTCCTTCGGGGAGAGTTGGGGTGGGGATTTTATTTCTTTTGGTTTCCCAATTTTCTTTTGCTCAAAAAAAGGAACAAATTGGTACAGAGACCGTAAATGTTGTGAAACCATATACGCCAACAATCTCAGATGCTTTCAAAGTTAAAGAAACTCCTTCGCTGGAAGAGGAAGGGAATGCTAAAAAAGAAACTATAAAATATACTATTTTTTCTTTCCCGGTAGCTTCGACTTTTACCCCGTCTAAAGGAAAGGCAGAAGGAGTTGAGAAAGAAAAACAAGAGCATTTGTTTAAAAATTATGCGACTTTTGGCATAGGGAATTACGGAACTTTTGTAGGTGAATTATTCGTTAATCATGATCTTAACAATACTAATTATGTTGGCGGAATGTTTAAACACCATTCTTCGCAAGGAGGTATAAAAGGAGTTGAGCTTGATGATCGGTTTTATGATACTTCGATTGATTTGACTTACGGTGCCCATGAAAAGGATTTGTCCTGGAATTTTGATTTGGGTTATCAGAATCAAGTTTATAATTGGTATGGTTTGCCTACTGATTTTGGGAGCTCAATGACTCCGTCTGATAGAAGAACTTTAATTAACGGAATAAAACAGCAACAGGATTACAATACAATTACGGCTGGCGGGAAAATAGATTTTACAGAAAGTGTTTTTGATGAAGCGATTGTTAAGTTTAATCATTTTTCAGACATGTATGGATCTTCGGAGAATCGGTTTTATGTAAAACCTTCTTTTAAAGTTGATATAATGGACACCGCTATAAGAACAAATGTAATTGTTGATTATGTAGGAGGAAGTTTCAAGAAAAATTATTCAAATACAAATGTAGAACCGTTAAAATATGGTTTTACTAATTTTGGAATTGAACCTAGTTTTGTAGTGCTAAAAGACGATTGGACGTTATATATTGGAGCAGGTATATATTATAGTTTGGACAATGAAAAAAGCAATAATAAATTTTTAATTTACCCACAAATTAGTGCTTCGTACAAAGTGGTTGGTGATTTGATGATTTTTTACGCTGGAGCTAAAGGGAATTTAGAGCAGAACTCTTATCAGGACTTTGTTAAGGAAAACCCATTTCTTTCACCAACGTTAAATATTTCACCAACGGACAAACAATATGATATTTTTGCCGGGTTGAAAGGGAAACTGACGAATAATGTAAGTTATAATGTTAGAGGTTCTTATCTTAATGAAAGAAATAAAGCTTTGTTTAGAAGCAATGATTACACAGAAAGAAGCACAAATGAAAATTATGCATTTGGGAATTCCTTGCAAGTGGTTTATGATGATATGAGAACTTTGAGTTTTTATGGTGAGCTAAAAGCTGATTTTTCACAGAATGTGACTTTTGGAATCAATGGAACTTTTAGCACTTATACCAATGATTTAGAAAGCGAAGCTTGGAATTTACCAAAAATAAAAGTGAATTCAAACATCGATTTTGCTATAACTAAAAAATGGTTTGCTGGTGTCAATGTGTTTTATGTAGGGGAACGTAAGGATTATAAAACGAATACGGATATAGTTTATATCGTTGCTCCAAGTCAAAATCCAATTGTATTGAAATCTTATTTTGATTTGAATGCTAACGTTGGATTCAAATACAATGAAAGATTTACTGCTTTTCTAAGAGCAAATAATATTACTAACAAAGCCTATGAAAAATGGTTGAACTATTCTGTTCAGGGTTTTCAAATAGTGGCAGGAGTAAATTATAAATTTGATTTTTAATTTTTTTTTAATTGCAAATCGATTAAATAAAGCGCAGAGTTCACAAAGATTTTGATTTATTTTTTTGTGAACTTTGCGTAAAACTTTACGAACTTCGCGGTTAATCCCATCAAATGACTTTCAAACAAAAAATACATCAATATTACCTGCAATTAGTTCAAGACCGTATCGACATTTTCAAAGATATGATCGTAGCGCTTACCGAGGATTCTAAAAACGATGCTAAAGGTTCTGCCGGAGACAAACATGAAACCGCTTTGTCGATGATGCATATCGAGCAGGAAAAACTGAATACTAAATTAAGAGAAGTACTGGCTCAAAAAGCAGTTTTGGATAAAATAGACGCTGCTAATGTATCTAAAAATATTATTGTTGGAAGTTTGATTCGAGCAAATGGAATTTACTTGTACTTAAGTGTCGCGCTTCCAAAAATAACTGTCGATGAAATAAGTATTATTGCCTTGTCACCACAATCTCCTTTGGGCAATAAATTGTTGGGCAATGAAGTTGGATTTACTTTCGAAATTAATTCAACCAAATATCTGATTGAGGAAATTTCATAATCTTTAAGAACTTTAATTTGCCCTGAATTAAGAATTGCAATCAAATTACTATTTTGTACTTTGAAATAGTTGTATTTTTATAGTAAAAATCATTTTTTAGTTTTAAATTATAACTGAAATAACTATTAGTGTTTTTCAATTGTAACTGTTATTGCATCTTTGCCCTATCAAAATAAATAAAACATCAAAAATATATAGTTATGTGTGGAATAGTATGTGCCTTTGACCTAAAACAAAAAGCGGAAGTTTTAAGACCACAAGTATTAGAAATGTCTAAAATTATCCGTCATCGTGGACCGGACTGGAGTGGGATTTTCAGTAATGAAAAAGCGATTATGTCTCATGAGCGTTTGGCAATTGTTGATCCGGCTTCCGGGAAACAACCTTTATTCAGTGAAGATAAACAACTGATTTTGGCCGCAAATGGTGAAATTTATAACCACAGAGAACTGCGTAAACAATTTGAAGGTAAATACAACTTTCAAACCGAAAGTGACTGTGAAGTTATTTTGGCACTATACAAAGAAAAAGGACCTCATTTTATAGATGAAATGAACGGGATTTTTGGATTTGCCATTTATGATGTAGAAAAAGATGAGTATTTTGTTGCGCGTGATCATATGGGAATTATTCCGTTATACATTGGTTGGGATGAACATGGAACTTTTTATGTGGCTTCAGAATTGAAAGCATTAGAAGGCTATTGTACTAAAATCCAATTGTTTCCTCCGGGACATTATATGACCAGCAAAGACGGTGAGTTTGTACAATGGTATAAAAGAGAGTGGACTGAATATGATGCTGTAAAAGACAACGTAACCAGCATTGACGAAATTAAAGTGGCGCTGGAAGCAGCAGTTCACAGACAATTGATGAGTGATGTGCCTTATGGAGTATTGCTTTCTGGAGGTTTAGATTCTTCAATTACTTCGGCTGTAGCCAAAAAATATGCGCAAAAACGTATTGAATCCGGAGATGTTGCTGATGCATGGTATCCTCAATTGCACTCGTTCTCAGTGGGATTAGAAGGTTCTCCAGATTTAGCGGCAGCTCAAATAGTGGCGGATCATATTGGAACCATTCATCACGAAATAAAATTCACTATCCAAGAAGGATTGGATGCGGTTAAAGATGTGATTTACAACTTAGAAACGTATGATGTGACTACGATTAGAGCATCAACACCAATGTGGTTAATGGCAAGAGTTATTAAATCTATGGGTATCAAAATGGTGTTATCAGGTGAAGGAGCGGATGAACTTTTTGGAGGATACTTGTATTTCCACAAAGCGCCAAACGCTAGAGAATTTCATGAAGAAAACGTACGTAAATTAGGTAAATTGCACATGTACGATTGTTTGCGTGCTAACAAAAGTTTAGCTGCATGGGGAATTGAAGGACGTGTACCGTTTTTAGATAAAGAGTTTATGGATGTGGCGATGAGAGTTAATCCACAAGATAAAATGATCAATACAGAACACCCAATGGAAAAATGGATAGTTCGTAAAGCTTTTGAAGATATGTTACCGCCAAGTGTAGCTTGGAGACAAAAAGAACAATTTAGTGATGGTGTAGGATACGGTTGGATTGATACCTTAAAAGAAGTCGTAGCGGTAGAAGTTTCGGATGAACAATTAGCAAATGCGAAATACAAGTTCCCTTTACAAACGCCAACTTCAAAAGAGGAATATTATTATCGTTCTATTTTTTATGAGCATTTTCCAAGTGATGCAGCTGCTTTGTGTGTTCCACAAGAAGCAAGTGTGGCGTGTAGTACAAAAATCGCTTTAGAGTGGGATGAAGCGTTCAAAAACATGAATGATCCTTCCGGAAGAGCGGTGGCTAGTGTGCATGATGACGCGTATGTAAAGGCATAAGTAGGATTCATTTAAGATTTTATAAATAGACTGAGACGTTCTCCATTAGGAGAGCGTCTTTTTTTTGGAAAAATATCATTTGTCGGAAAATATGGAATTATAAAAAAATTTTTATAATTGTACATTATTTAAATAATTGGTTGCAGTTTTTTATATTAGCCTAATTAAACATCCTTCTATGAAACGCTATATTTTAATTATTGCTTTATTTTCACTTGTTTCTTGTCTTAAAAAAAATAAGACCACTGTTGATTTGATTGTTACAGGCGCAACTATTTATAAAGTGGATAATACATTTGGCACTGCAACTGCTATGGCTGTGAGTAATGGAAAAATTGTAGAAATTGGTTCCAATGAAGAGATAATAAATAGGTATGAATCTAAAAATACGGTGGATGGTAAAGGGAAATTTATATACCCTGGTCTGATTGATGCACATTGTCACTACTATGGCTTTGGACTCAGCTTGCAAGAAGTTGATTTGCGTGGGACGAAGAGTATGAAGGAAATAATTACGCGTATAAAGACTTTTCAAAAAGAAAAAAATCCCAATTTTATTGTTGGTAATGGTTGGGATCAAAATGATTGGGAGGTAAAGAAATACCCAACAAAAGCAGATTTAGATGATGAATTTCCAAATATTCCCGTTGTTTTAAATAGAGTCGATGGCCATGCAATACTTGTGAATACTAAAGCGTTACAATTAGCAGGAATTACAAAAGATACAAAAGCAGTTGGTGGACAGATCGAAATGGCAAATGGTGAACTAACGGGAATTTTAGTGGATAATCCAATGGACTTAGTTTTTAAAATAATTCCGAAGCCAAGCCGTAAAATACAAATTTCCGCTTTATTGGATGCCGAAAAAGTGATGTTTGATTATGGACTGACAACCGTAAATGATGCTGGTTTAGATCCGGATATTATTAATTTGATGGATAGTTTGCAAAAAGTAAAAGCAATGAAACTTAATGTGTATGCAATGATTAGTGCAAACAAAAAAAATATCGATTTGTATCTGAAAAAAGGAATTTATAAAACAAATAATTTAGATGTGCGTTCCTTTAAAATGTATGGAGATGGCGCTTTGGGTTCCCGCGGTGCTTGTATGCACAAGCCTTATTCAGATATGCCAAAACAATTTGGAGCGTTACTATCACCTATTTCAGAATTGAAATCTATTGCTAGACAAATTGCAGCTTCGCCTTTTCAACTGAATTCTCATGCAATTGGCGATTCGGCAAATACGGTTTTGTTAAAAATATACAAAGAAGTTTTGGCTGGTAAAAAAGACCGACGATGGAAAATCGAACATGCTCAAGTCCTACGGGAAGAAGATTTTGATTATTTCAAAGTAGGAATTATTCCTTCAGTGCAACCCACGCACGCCACTTCGGATATGTATTGGGCGCGAGATAGATTAGGAAAAGAAAGACTGAAAAATGCTTATGCTTATAAAAAACTACTTCATAAAGCAGGGATTATAGCTTTGGGTACTGATTTTCCTGTAGAAGAAGTAAATCCGATGCTGACTTTTCATGCTGCAGTATTCAGAAAAGATATTAACAACTATCCAAAAGGAGGTTTTCAGAAGGAAAATGCATTAACCAGAGAAGAGACTTTAAAAGGAATGACTATTTGGGCGGCCTATTCAAATTTCGAAGAAAAAGAAAAGGGAAGTTTAGAAGTGGGTAAGTGGGCTGATTTTGTTATGTACGATCAAGATTTAATGAAGATTAATGAGAATCAAATCGTAAAAATGAAGCCTGTAAGTACTTATTTAAAAGGTGAAAAAGTAAAGTAATACTTAAGTTTAAAAGAAAGACCTGTCATTTTTACGTATTCAATTATCAAAGCTACCTGTTTTTATAGATTATTATTTCAAAGTAATATTTTTAAAAGACGAATTCTAAATAGGTACAAAAACTACGATGTAACATGTGTCAAAAATGATAAAGAATTTCAAGGATAGGGTAAAATTGCAAAAGCAGGAATTATTGGGTAAAAGAATCGGATTACAAATAAATAAGAACGTTCTCTATTTTGAGAGCGTTTTTTTATGTTTAAAAGTCAACAATATGTTAATAACTTAACAGCTTAAAATTTGATTTTAACGGTTATATAAATTGTGTTTTTATATATTTGCGTGTTAGACAAAAATTACATTTTTTTAGATTAAAATATATGAGCGAAGAAATCAAGAAGGACAATTATTCAGCAGATAGTATTCAAGCATTAGAAGGAATGGAGCATGTAAGAATGCGTCCATCGATGTATATTGGAGATGTAGGTGTTCGAGGACTGCATCATTTAGTTTATGAAGTTGTAGATAACTCAATCGATGAGGCAATGGGAGGCCATTGTGATACGATAATAGTTGATATAAATGAAGACGGATCTGTATCTGTGGAGGATAACGGACGTGGTATTCCAGTAGGAATTCATAAAAAAGAAGGAGTTTCGGCTCTTGAGGTTGTAATGACAAAAATTGGTGCCGGAGGAAAATTTGATAAGGATTCTTACAAAGTTTCCGGAGGACTTCACGGTGTTGGGGTTTCGGTAGTAAATGCATTGTCAAATCATTTGATAGCAACAGTTCATAGTAGTGATGGTAAAGTATACCAACAGGAGTATGAAAAAGGGAAAGCACTTTATCCTGTTAAACAAATTGGGGAAACTACAAAAAGAGGTACGATAGTTACTTTTTACCCTGATGAAACGATATTTACTCAAACTACAGAGTTCACTTATGATACGTTGTCAGCGCGTATGCGGGAGTTATCATATTTGAACAAGGGAATCACAATTACTTTTACAGATAAAAGAGAATTAGATAAAGACGGAAATTTTGTTTCAGAAGTATTTCATTCTGATGAAGGTTTAAAAGAATACATCCGCTATTTAGATGGAAATCGTGAGCCAATTATAGCACACGTTATTTCAATGGATAATGAAAAAGGAGAGATTCCAGTTGAGGTTGCCTTGATCTATAATACGAGTTACACAGAAAATATTTTTTCTTACGTAAACAATATCAATACGCACGAAGGAGGAACGCATTTACAAGGTTTTAGAACTGGTCTTACCAGATCGCTTAAGAAATATGCAGATGCATCTGGAATGTTAGATAAATTAAAGTTTGATATTTCAGGAGATGACTTCCGTGAAGGATTGACGGCAATTATTTCTGTAAAAGTTGCTGAGCCACAATTTGAGGGACAAACCAAAACGAAACTAGGAAACAGAGAAGTTGTTTCACCAGTGAGTCAAGCGGTGAGTGAAATGATTGAAAATTATTTGGAAGAAAATCCAAATGATGCGCGGATCATTGTTCAAAAAGTTATCCTTGCGGCTCAAGCGCGTCATGCAGCTAAAAAAGCACGTGAAATGGTACAACGCAAAACCGTAATGGGTGGCGGAGGATTACCAGGAAAATTATCAGATTGTTCAGAACAAGATCCTGCAAAATGTGAAGTATATCTTGTCGAGGGAGATTCGGCAGGTGGAACGGCTAAACAAGGTCGTGATCGTGCATTTCAGGCTATTTTGCCATTACGTGGTAAGATTTTGAATGTCGAGAAAGCGATGCATCACAAAGTTTTTGAAAATGAAGAGATTCGAAATATTTTTACAGCACTTGGTGTAACGATTGGTACAGAAGAGGATAGTAAAGCTTTGAATATTTCAAAACTCCGTTATCATAAAGTAATTATTATGTGTGATGCCGATGTCGATGGTAGTCATATTTCTACTTTGATTTTGACGTTCTTCTTTAGATTTATGAAAGAATTAATCGAAGAAGGTCACGTATATATTGCAGCGCCACCTTTATATTTAGTTAAAAAAGGAAATAAGAAAGAATACGCTTGGAATGACGTGCAACGTGATCAGGCGAATGAAAGAATGGGCGGAAGCGCAGGAATTCAACGTTATAAAGGTCTTGGGGAGATGAATGCGGAACAATTATGGGAAACTACAATGGATCCAAGTTTCAGAACGTTACGTCAAGTCACTATAGACAGTTTGGCGGAAGCCGACAGAGTTTTCTCTATGCTAATGGGTGATGAGGTTCCGCCTAGAAGAGAATTCATTGAGAAAAATGCAGTTTATGCTAAGATTGACGCTTAATAAAGCTTAACTGTTTATTTGGTTAATTGTCTGGTGATAAACTAAGCGATTAATCGAATAAACAATTGAGCGATCAACCATAAAAATTAACTAATAACCGAATAAATTTTATAATATGAAAGTTACCATTGTAGGAGCAGGAAATGTAGGTGCAACCTGTGCAGACGTAATTTCTTATCGAGGGATTGCAAGTGAAGTAGTATTATTGGATATCAGAGAAGGTTTTGCTGAGGGAAAAGCTTTAGATATCATGCAATGTGCTACCAATACCGGTTTCAATACTAAAGTATCGGGTGTAACTAATGATTATTCAAAAACGGCAGGGAGTGATGTAGTGGTAATTACATCAGGAATTCCTAGGAAACCTGGTATGACACGTGAGGAATTAATAGGTATCAATGCTGGAATTGTAAAAACGGTTGCTGAAAATGTGCTGAAACATTCCCCAGATACTATTATTGTTGTAGTTTCTAATCCTATGGATACAATGACTTACTTAGCATTGAAATCTACTGGATTGCCAAAAAATAGAATTATTGGAATGGGTGGAGCGTTAGATAGTTCTCGTTTTAGAACCTATTTATCATTAGCTTTAGACAAACCTGCAAATGATATTTCGGCAATGGTGATTGGTGGACATGGTGATACAACCATGATTCCATTAACACGATTAGCTTCTTATAATGGAATTCCGGTATCTCAATTTCTTTCAGAAGAAGCATTGCAAAAAGTAGCTGCTGATACAATGGTTGGCGGAGCTACACTTACAGGTCTTTTAGGAACTTCTGCATGGTATGCTCCTGGAGCTTCTGTTGCTTTTTTAGTAGATAGTATTTTGAATGACCAAAAGAAAATGATAGCTTGTTCTGTTTTTGTAGAGGGAGAATACGGTCAAAATGATATTTGTATTGGTGTTCCTTGTATCATTGGTAAAAATGGAGTAGAAGAAATTCTTGATATTAAGTTAAATGACCAAGAAAAAGCATTATTTGCTAAAAGTGCTGATGCAGTCAGACAAATGAATGATGCATTAAAATCGATATTAGCATAATATTTTAATTATAAAAGAGGGAAGACTGCATTATTGCAGTCTTTTTCTTGAGATTAATCCATAAATAATTTGTTAATCTTAACCTAAATTATATATTTGCTCGGTTTAAAAAAATGATGTAGTTCGGGATATTCGTTTTTTGTATTAAAAATCGATGTCAGGGCTTATTTTATGGGGTTAAAACAAAAATAAATAAATAAAAATAATTAATTTTTAGTAATAATGCAGAATAAAGGACTTATTAAATTTTTCGCAATTCTATTTGCATTGGTAAGTATTTACCAACTTTCTTTCACTTTTGTTTCAAGCAAAGTAAAAAATGATGCAAAATCTTTTGCTGGTGGAAATCCTGAAAAAGAAGTTAAATATTTAGATTCCATTGGAAAAGAAAAAGTATTTAATCTTGGGTTTACTGATTTTACTTTCAATGAAGTAAGTGACAAACAAATCAATAAAGGTCTTGACTTAGAAGGTGGTATTAATGTAATACTTCAAATCTCTGTTAAAGACATATTGAAAGGATTATCTAATAATTCTAAAAACCCAGTTTTCAATAAGTCTTTGGCTGATGCTACTGCAGATTTACAAGGTAATAAATCGTACTTAGATAAGTTTTTTGATGCTTTTGAAGCAAATTCAAAAGGAACAGTAAAATTAGCTTCTCCTGATATTTTTGCGAACAGAAGTTTGCAAGGTGAGGGTGGAGTAGATTTTCAAATGACAGATGCACAAGTAAAAAAGGTAATCTCCAGAAAAGTAGATGAGTCTGTCGAAAGTGCTTTTGGCGTTTTAAGAAAACGTATCGATAAATTTGGTGTAACACAACCTAATATTCAAAAATTAGGAGAGTCTGGACAAATTCTTGTAGAACTTCCAGGGGCTAAGGATGTAGATAGAATCAAAAAATTATTGCAAAGTACTGCTCAATTAGAGTTTTGGGAAACCTACAAAATTGATGAAATTGGAAACTTTTTGATGGCTGCCAATGAGTCATTGAAAAAAACTGAAATTAATAAAGTTGAAACTAAAACGGTTGTTAAAGACTCTTTGAGTGCTTTGTTAACTGACGGTAAAGATTCTGCAGCGACAAAAAAAGGGAATAATCCTTTATTGGATAAAATGATAGGTCAAGGTGGTGGACCGGTTTTAGGTCTTTTCTCACCAAAAGATACTGCTGTTGTAAATGGATATTTAAAAAGAGCAGATATCAAAATTCTATTAGCAGGAGATCAACGTTATGCTAAATTTGTTTGGGGTATTCCTTCAGTTATTAAGGATGCAAAAGGGAAAGATGTTGATGCGGTAGAATTATATGCTTTAAAAGGGAACAGAGACAATATTCCTGCAATGGCAGGTGGCGTAGTTACGGATGCATCAGATACTTTTGATCAATCAGGAAAACCAGCTGTTTCTATGCAAATGAATGGCCAAGGAGCAAAAGTATGGGAAGAATTGACAGGTAGAGCTTATACGCAAAAAAGCAATATCGCTATTGTTTTGGATGATATTGTATATTCTGCACCAGGAGTTTCTAGTGG
Organism: Flavobacterium zhoui; assembly: GCF_042787235.1. Taxonomy (NCBI): domain Bacteria; kingdom Pseudomonadati; phylum Bacteroidota; class Flavobacteriia; order Flavobacteriales; family Flavobacteriaceae; genus Flavobacterium; species Flavobacterium zhoui. The sequence goes on along the minus strand of NZ_JBHZPY010000004.1, from coordinate 47,946 downwards.
TCCAATTGCTGGCGGTAGATCTGAAATTTCAGGAACTTTTGATGTAACTCAAACTAAAGATTTAGCAAATGTTTTAAGAGCAGGTAAATTGCCAGCTGCAGCAGATATTGTTCAATCAGAAGTGGTAGGTCCATCCTTAGGTCAGGAAGCAATTGATAACGGAACAACTTCTGCACTTATTGGATTGCTTTTAGTATCACTTTGGATGATCGTTTATTATGGAAAAGCAGGTTGGTATGCGAATATTGCATTGGCAGTTAACTTATTATTCTTGTTCGGAATTTTAGCAAGTTTAGGTGCTGTACTGACATTGCCAGGTATTGCAGGTATCGTTTTAACGATGGGTACTGCGGTAGATGCGAATATCATTATTTATGAAAGAGCAAAAGAAGAATTACGAGAAGGAAAAACATTGAGCGAAGCAGTTGTTGCGTCTTACAGTTGGAAAGGTGCGATGCGATCTATTGTAGATGCAAACGTTACGCATATTTTAATTGGAACAGTATTGTTTATTTTTGGTTCAGGACCAATAAAAGGTTTTGCTACAACATTACTTATTGGTATTGTTACTTCTTTATTTACTTCAATATTTATTGCAAGAATTTTTATAGATAAGAATATTGCTGGAAAGAATGATTTGACTTTTACCACTAATTTTTCTAAAAATTTCTTCACGAACTTTCATTTTGATTTCTTAAGAGTAAAAAAATGGACGTATGCTTTTTCTACAATTGTAGTTGTTGTTAGTTTTATTTCTTTATTTACAAATGGTTTAGATCAAGGTGTAGACTTTGTGGGAGGAAGAACTTTTCAAGTTCGTTTTGAAAAACCAGTTAGTGCTGAAGTTGTAAAAGCGGAATTGTCTAATGTATTTGATGGAAGTGCCGAAGTAAAAATATTTGGTAATAATAACCAATTAAAAATCACTACTAAATATAAAGTAGAAGAACACGGAACTCAAGCTGATGAAGAAGTAAATAAATTATTATATAATAATTTAAAACAACATTTCTCTGCAGGTTTAACGTATGATAAATTTGTAAATGCTTACGAAGGTAAAAACTTTGGTATTTTACAAGCTTCAAAAGTGGGGCCAACTGTAGCAGAAGATATTAAAACTAATGCATACTGGGCGGTTCTTGGAGCGATGCTAATTGTATTTTTATATTTGTTTATCAGTTTCAGAAAATGGCAATATGGTTTAGGAGCGATTGCTGCTGTAGCGCATGATGTTATTTTTGTATTGGGAATCTATTCTTTATGCTACAAATTCATGCCTTTCGGAATGGAAATTGACCAACATTTTATTGCTGCGATTCTTACTGTTATTGGGTACTCTATGAATGATACTGTAATTGTATTTGACAGGGTTCGTGAATTCTTAGACGGGAAAACTAAAGGTAACTTTGGCGAAATTGTAAACAAATCAATTAATTCAACTATGTCAAGAACGATCAATACTTCATTAACAATGATTGGTGTTTTATTAATCATGTTTATTTTCGGAGGAGATTCTATTAGAGGATTCATCTTTGCAATGTTAGTTGGTATTGTTGTAGGAACTTACTCATCATTGTTTATCGCTACACCAGTATTGGTTGATACGATTTCTAAAGAAGATAAAAAGTTAATCGAACAGCATCATCAAGAAGTTTAATTTATTATTCAACTTATTATAATTGAGAAAGATCCAACGAAAGTTGGATCTTTTTTTTTGTTTAAATTGAAAAGTGTTTTAAATAAATAATGATTAATTTTAAAGTTAAAAGATTTGAATTTGATGTACGGCCTAATATCCGTCATGTTTCTAATGCAGGTCTTTCAAGTCCCAATATTGGGTTTAACACTAAAAATATTGAGTAAGGTGTTTCTTTGCATTTTTAGATCATTCGAGAATATTTGTTTATGTAATATTTTACACCATTTTTTAATTAAGATTACAGTTTATTTTGTTGTTAGTCAATGAATTGATTTTTGAAATTGAATATTTTTTTTAAAAATAAATCTTTAATAATTTCTAATTTTATATATTTACTAAGCTTTGTAGTATAGTCCCAATTGATATTTGAAGTTATTTTATAATGCTAAAACAATGGAAAAATTTACTAAACTATTATTATTGGTTTATTTGTTTATTAATGTTAATCTTTATGCTTTTGATATTAGTAATAAATTCAATTTTGTAAATGGGATTAGCACTGTTAATTGTAAGTTAGATAACACGACATATTCAGTTGAGAGTATGTTTAATCATGGAATTTTGCTAAAAGCAAATTCTAATTTGTTTCTTTCCAATATTGCTACTGTTCCTCCAACAGTTACTTCTCAAATTTATTTTTGCCAAAATAGTGTTGCAGCACCGTTAGCTGCAGCTGCCAGTGCAGGGGGAATATTGAATTGGTATGGAACCAATGCTATAAGCGGGACGGCGTCCGCAACAGCTCCAACTCCTTCAACAACTACGGTAGGGACTATTTCATATTATGTTAGTCAAACTGTGAGTGGAATAGAAAGTTCACGATCAAAGATTGATGTAATTGTAGTTGCTGATAATGGGGCAAATATTTTGAACTTTAGATGTGATCCATCGCAAATAGCAGCTGCTGATAAAGCTTCCTCCGTATTTTTTGATTGGGCAAATAATCCCCTAATCTCTAATACTTATAATTATACCTATACAATTCAAGGAGGCCCCCCAGTTACCGGAATCACAAATGTCTCACATGTTCAAGTATTTGGGATGGTGCCGGGACAATCTGCTACATTAATATTAACATCAGCAACACATCCTTGTGTCCCTTCAAAAACTTTAACGTGCTATGTGCCTTGTGGAGCAGTATCTATAATACCGACGTTTTCGGCAATCCCAACTTCCTTTTGTATAAATGAAGCGCCGCCAAGTTTACCCACAACATCTACAAATGGTCCTACAATTGCCGGAACGTGGAGTCCATCAGCGATAAATACAACAGCAGCGGGTACAACTAATTATGTCTTTACGCCAGATCCGGTTTTATCGCCATGTGCAAAGACTAAGACATTGAGTGTGACAGTAGGACCCGTTGCGCCTAATTTTAGCGATTTTTCAATCTGCTCTGGGGATGTAGTGGCTAATTTGAATTTTACTTCACCTAATGGTATTAGCGGAACTTGGTCTCCGTCAAATATTGTTAATACAACAACTAGTGCTTCCTATACTTTTACTCCAGTTGCAGGTCAACCTTGTGCGCCAACTGTTAAAACTATTAATGTCACTGTAAATCCTTCAAATGCAATTGTAAATTTAGATTGGACGGTAACAGATGCATTCGCCAAAAATAAAATAGTTACTGTCACAGACCCTGTGGGAGTTGATTATTTATATCGATTAGATGATGGGCCGTTTCAAGAAAGTCCTATTTTTGAATATGTTTCTTTGGGAACTCATGCACTTACAGTCGCAAATAAAAATGGATGTAGTACATTAACTGTAAATAATGTTTTAGTGATTGATTATCCTAAATATTTCACTCCAAATAGTGATGGTTTTCATGATACTTGGAACATCTTTAGTTTAGAAGATCAAACAGATTTCAGGATTCTAATATTTGATCGTTATGGGAAATTCTTAAAAGAAATTAGACCTAAAAGTTTGGGATGGGACGGCATGTATAATGGAAATCCTATGCCGGCAAATGATTATTGGTTTAGTGTTGAATATGCAGAGCAGAATATTTCTAAAATATTCAAATCTCATTTTTCTTTAAAGAGGTAGTAATAGAAATACCCCCAAATAGCATCTAGCTTTTTGAGGGCAGGTCAAGTTTGTTTTTATCTATTTTAACCGGTAATAGATTTTTTTTTAAATTCTAACAGGCTTTTCGGCAGTGAAAACAAAGTACAATCCGATTAATATAAATGGAATACTTAACCACTGTCCAGTAGATAGTAATCCTAAAGAATTTTCAAATCCGCCTTGGCTTTCTTTTACAGATTCCACAACAATACGGACGGAGAATAAAAGTACTAAGAACAATCCAAATAAAAATCCTGATTTTTTTCTGGCATCCGTTTTCCAGTATAAGAAAAACAAAATTGCGAAAACAAAAATATAGCAAAAGGCTTCATATAATTGTGTAGGATGCTTTGCAGGAACTTGTTCTAATAAAGCGGCAAATTTTGGGTCAGTAGCTATAGCATGATAAGCATCATTTGGGTTAGCTATCTGAGTTGCATTTGTGGCATCATTTGGACTAAATTTATCACGTATAAAACGGATCCCAAATGAAGAGGTAGTTTCTTTTCCAACAATCTCAGAATTGAAAAAATTCCCTAGTCTTACAAAAATAGCTCCACTCGCGACAGGAATCACGACTCTGTCTAAAATCCATAATTGCGGTCTTTTCAACACATTTTTACTATAAAAATACATCGCAATTATTATAGATATAGCAGCACCGTGACTGGCTAAACCCTGAAATCCTGTAAATTCAAAAGTAGGAGAGAATCGAAATGGCAGAAATATCTCCAGCAAATGATTGCGGAAATATTCCCAATCATAAAATAAAACATGTCCTAAACGGGCTCCGATTAATGTAGCCAGTACGGTCCATATAAACAATGAGTCTAATTTTTCTATCGATTCTCCTTCACGTTCAAATATATTTTTCATGATATACCATCCTAATCCAAAGGCGATTACAAACATTAAACTGTAATATCTAATTACAAAAAAACCTAAATCAATTCCTTCTGATGGATTCCAAATTATATTTAAAGCGTGTGTCATAGATGATTATTTTTTTTATGTTTTGTAAAAATAAAGAATTAAAGTAAAATCCGTACCAATAAAAGGTTAATGTTCGTGATTACATTTTTTTTCGGGAACAGGGTCATAGCCGGTTCTGCCCCAAGGATGACAGCTCAAAATTCTTTTCAATCCTAAATATCCCCCGTAAAATAATCCATGTTTTTGCAGCGCTTCAATCATGTAAGAAGAACAAGTAGGTTCAAATCTACAGGCAGAAGGTGTAAATGGGGATATTGCGGTTTGGTAAAAACGCACTAATAAAACAAAAGGCGTGGTTATTTTCATGATTAGATTAGCTAATATGTCAATTAGAAAATGGCTAATTAATTAATTTTCTAATTGAAAAATTATTCCATTATATTGTAAAAGTAGTGCCTTCCTTTCCGTCTTTCAACTGAATTCCTAATGCAATTAATTGGTCTCGAATCTGATCAGACAATGCAAAGTTTTTATTATCTCTAGCTTGTTTTCTCATTTCGATTAACATATTTACAGTTCCTTCTAATTTATCATTATTGCTGTCTGAAAGTTTCTCGTCTTCAAGACCCAAGACATCAAATACAAAAGCTTGCATTGCTATAGAAAAATCCTTTAAATCAGTTGCAGTCAACGTTTCTTTTCCTTCTTTTAGCAGATTGATAAATCGAACTCCTTCAAATAATTGGGCAATCAAAATCGGAGTATTAAAATCATCATTCATCGCATCATAACAAGACTGTTTCCAGCTCGAAATATCTAATGTGCTATTGGAGTTTGAATCTAATTCTTTCAATGATTCTGCGGCTTCCATCAATCTTTTGTATCCTTTTTCGGCGGCTACGATGGCATCGTCAGAGAAATCAAGAATACTTCTATAATGCGCCTGCAGCATAAAAAATCGAGCTACAGATGCGGAGAAAGCTTTGCTCAAAATGCTGTTGTCACCCGTTAAAATCTCTCTTGGCAAGATATTGTTTCCGGTTGATTTGGCCATTTTTTTGCCATTCAAGGTTAGCATATTGGCGTGCATCCAATAATTTACCGGAGTTTGGCCCGTACAAGCTTCATTCTGTGCGATTTCACATTCATGATGTGGGAATTTCAAATCCATTCCACCTCCGTGAATGTCAAAATGATTGCCCAGATATTTAGTGCTCATGGCAGTACATTCTAAGTGCCAACCCGGAAAACCATCACTCCACGGGGAAGGCCAACGCATAATGTGTTGTGGTTCGGCTTTTTTCCAAAGTGCAAAATCTTGTGGATTTCTCTTGTCAGATTGCCCGTCAAGATCACGCGTATTGGCAAGCATATCCTCAATATTACGGCCGCTTAATCTACCATAGTGATTGGTTTCATTGAATTTTACCACATCAAAATAAACAGAGCCATTGGCTTCATAACCAATTCCTTTGTCAATTATAGTCTTTATAATTTCTATTTGCTCAATAATGTGTCCCGTTGCTGTAGGTTCAATACTTGGAGGTAAAAAGTTAAAAGTATTCAAAATATCATGAAAATCCACCGTGTAACGTTGCACAACTTCCATCGGTTCCAGTTGTTCTAAACGTGCTTTTTTAGCAATTTTATCCTCACCCTCGTCGACATCGTCCACGATATGGCCTACATCCGTAATATTACGAACGTAACGCACTTTGTATTCTAAATATAAAAAATACCTAAATATCACATCAAATGACATAAATGTTCGCACATTACCAAGATGCACATTACTGTAAACCGTAGGTCCGCATACATACATCCCAACATTTCCTTCATGGATAGGCTTGAATGTTTCTTTTTCTCCCGAAAGAGAATTGTATATTTTTAGGGTTTGAGATTTGTATAATGGCATTTATGTTTGTTTTTTTGGAGCTATTTCCTGCTTTCCGTTTCAATCCACGCCAAAAAGCGTGGGATTTCCTCTTCAATCAGGGCTAGGGCTTTGTCGGTTAAATAGAATTTATTTGTATTTTAGAACTTCGTCTCTAACTTAATGTAATCTAGAAATTCTCTTCGCGTTTGATCATTTTTAAATTTACCGCCAAATTCAGAAGTTACAGTACTACTTTCAATATCACTTATTCCTCTTGAATTTACACAAAGGTGTTTCGCGTCAATTACGCAAGCAACATCCTCGGTACCCAAAGCAATTTGCAATTCTTGAACAATTTGCATAGTTAAACGCTCTTGAACTTGAGGTCTTTTGGCGTAATATTCTACAATTCGGTTCATTTTAGAAAGCCCAATTACTCTTCCATTAGAAATATAAGCTACGTGAGCTCTTCCTATGATTGGCAGTAAATGATGTTCACATGTAGAATAGACAATAATGTTTTTCTCTACTAGCATTTCGCCATACTTGTAGTTATTGTCGAATGTTGAAGCTTTTGGTTTTTTAGCAGGATTTAGACCTCCAAAAATTTCTTTTACAAACATTTTAGCAACACGATTTGGAGTTCCTTTTAAACTATCATCGGTCAAATCCATTCCAAGTGTTAGCAGAATATTTTCAACGTCTTTTTTTATTTTTTCTATTTTTTCTTCATCAGAAATAGCAAAAGCATCTTCGCGTACTGGATTTTTTGCTGATAAACCAATGTGATTGTCTCCTATTTCGTCTTGAAATTCTTCGTTATTTATCATTAAAAGCAACTATTATAGTGGGTGTATATATTTAAGCGGTAAAGATAATTAATAAAAATTAAAGAATTTCTATAGGTTATACTATTTAATGATGGTTTTATAGAGAGGATTGGTGATGTCAGATAGTTTTTTGTCCTTTAAAAACTAAAGGCAATAACTTTTTATCGTCATTGCCTTTAGTTAATTGTCTGGAAATCTTTGGTTGTATATATAAAGCAAGAGAATTTCCTAATTCATATTTTTATTGAGCAGCAATTAGTTTTTTAAGTCGGGTTGCATTATAAACAGGAATAGCTTCTTTTAGAACGCGTACGGCACTGATCAAATCTTCTTTTTTCAATACATACGCAATACGTACCTGATTTAAACCCATTCCGGGTGTCGAATAAAATCCAGCGGCAGGGGCAACCATAACGGTTTCACCATTTAAATCATAACTTTCTAAAAGCCACTGCGCAAAAATATCAGCATTGTCAACAGGAAGTTGTGCAATGCAATAAAATGCTGCCTTCGGTTTAGTGACTATGACACCTTCTATTTTATTTAATTCAGATATTAGTGTATCCCTGCGTTCTCTGTATTCCGAAATTACTTCGTCAAAATAACTTTGAGGAGTATCAATAGCTGCTTCACAGGCAATTTGTTCAACAGTAGGAGGGCTTAGTCTCGCTTGAGCAAATTTCATCGCAGTTGCCATCACTTCCTTGTTTTTTGACACTAGGCATCCTATTCTTGCGCCACACATACTATAGCGTTTTGAAACAGAATCAACCATGATTACATGTTCTTCGAGTCCAGGAATATTCATTACAGAATAATGAGTATCTCCATCATATATGAATTCTCGGTATACTTCGTCAGCAATAAGAAAAATATCGTATTTTTTTACGAGCGCTGCTAATTGCATGATCTCATTCTTTGAATATAAATAACCTGTAGGATTTCCGGGATTACAAATTAGAATGGCTTTTGTTTTTGTTGTAATTAACTTTTCGAATTCAGCAATGGATGGAAGTGCAAATCCAGTATCAATAGTTGAAATTACAGGAACTACGCTACCCCCTGATGCGGTCGAAAAGGCACTGTAATTGGCATAAAAAGGTTCGGGAATAATGATTTCATCACCTTGATCCATGATTGTACCTAATGCAAATAGTAAGGCTTCTGAACCTCCAGTAGTAATTATAATATCTTCAAATTCTACGGCAACATTTTGTTGTTTGTAAAATTGAGATAATTTTCTTCTGTAACTTTCATTTCCCGCAGAATGACTGTACTCTAAAATAGTTAAGTCAATATTTTTTATCGCATTAATGGCTATTTCAGGGGTTTTTATATCAGGTTGACCAATGTTCAAATGATATACTTTATGTCCTTTTTTCTTTGCGATTTCTGCAAAGGGAGCCAATTTACGTATTGGTGATTCGGGCATATTCTTGCCTTTGTTGGAAATTTTTGGCATGGTTCATTTATTGAAGTGCAAATTTGCATTTTTTTTTTGAAAATTTCTGTTAAACGCAATTGTAAATGTGACAGAAACTATACAAATAATCAATATTTTGTGTATTTTTATCAAAATGATTGTAAATGAAAAAACGAGTTTCTGTATTTTTTATTCTTTTTTGTGTTTGGCCTATTTTGGCACAAGATGGTTTTCAATTCGCTGAAAATGTTAATAAAGTAACTGTTCCTTTCAAACTTATTAATAATTTAGTTTTTATTCCAATTAAGGTTAATGGCATCGAATTAAATTTTTTGTTGGATTCAGGTGTTGAAGAAACTATTTTGTTTAGTTTGGAAGAAAAAAAAGAAATTGAATTTTCTAATGTCGAAAAAATTACTTTGCGTGGTTTAGGAAGTGAAGACGCCATCCAAGGATTAAAATCGACTAATAATATCTTGGAAATTAAAGGATTGAAATCTGTTAATCATTTGCTGTATATTGTTTTAGACCAGGAATTTAATCTTTCCTCTCATATTGGGATTCCTGTGAATGGCATTATTGGATATCAATTTTTTAAAAATAATCTGATTGAAATCAATTACGAAAAAAAAAGAGTAATTGTTCATAGGGATATTGAGAAAAATAGAAAAAAAATAGAAAAAAATTTTGAAAAGGTTGCTATTGCAATAGAAAGGCTAAAACCATATATAATAAGTACAGTAACTATAGATTCCGTAGAGTTTCCTGCAAAATTATTAATTGATATTGGCAACAGTGACGCAATTTGGCTCTTTGAAAATCGTTCAAAATTAATAAAAATTCCTTCTAAAAGTTTTGAGGATTATCTGGGAAAAGGATTCAGCGGAGATGTTGAAGGGAAACGTGCGCGAATTATTAAATTTAAAATGTCTGAATTTGAATTTAAAAATCCAATTGCTGCCTTTCCAGATTCTAGTTCATTACGAAGTGTAAAAATGGTTGCTGGTCGAGTAGGCTCAGTAGGCGGTGAGATTTTAAGACGATTTACAATTATTATGGATTATACTAACGGGCTTCTATATTTAAAGAAAAATAAGGAATTTAATGGGCCATTTAATTATAATAAAAGTGGAATCGAAATTCAGCAGCAGGGAATGCAATGGGTGCAAGAAACAGTATATCTACAAACGGTTCCTATTGTTGTTACCGAGGATCCTTATAAAACAAAAGCAGAAAAGAATGGTAATAATTTTAAATATAGCTTTAATCTAAAACCTGTTTACTCTATCGCAAATATTCGGAAAAACTCACCTGCTTTTGCCGCTGGTTTAGAGAAAGGAGATGTAATTGTGTCTGTAAACGGGAATCCAAGCTATAAGTATTCGTTGCAACAAATGAATTCCTTTTTGAAATCAGAAGAGGAACTTTGGATTACGATGGAAGTCGAACGAAATAACAAAAAACTTAAAATTAAGTTTCAATTGCAAAATGTTTTATAAAAAAAAAACGCTTTATGATTATTTTCATAAAGCGCTATCTATAATTAACTGCGGAAATTTAATTGCCAACAACTTCTCCTTTTATTTTTAGAGCTACTCTTCCTTCTTCGTAGTTCACGGCATTAGATTCAACCGTAATTGTTTTTCGAATTGGCCCTGCAGTCATATTGTATTTTATCTCAATTTTTCCTTTTTTACCTGGTAAAATAGGATCTTTTGTACTCGATAATATGGTGCAATTTGCTGTTGACTGAATTGAGGAAATAATCAAAGGTGCATTCCCCGTATTTGTAAATTCAAAAACCCGTATTCCATTGTCGTTTGATTTAGCTATTCTACCGTAATCGATAGTATTGTCTTTAGCTGAAAAATCAATTTTAGCTCCAGACTGAGCAAAACCCACACTGCTAACTAACAGGATTGCTATTAAAGTAATTATTTTTTTCATTTTCATTTTTTTAAATTCATTTTAGTAAAAGTACTTTGTTTTAATTAACGTACAAATATTTATTTCTCTTTTTATAGTGTACTTAATTATTTACTTTTGTTCCCACTATTAATTACAAATATCAGACCAAAGTATAATTTTGGTTTTAACAGTTGCTTTTTATGATAATTCCTGCACAATTTGACGCTAAAACTATTGAGAATAAGTGGTACGACTACTGGATGAAAAACAATTACTTTCACTCAGAGCCCGATCAGAGAACGCCATATACTATTGTAATTCCGCCACCGAATGTAACTGGAGTTTTGCATATGGGACACATGTTAAACAATACGATTCAGGATGTTTTAATAAGAAGAGCACGTCTGAAAGGTTTCAACGCTTGTTGGGTTCCTGGAACAGATCATGCTTCGATAGCTACTGAAGCTAAGGTTGTTGCTAAATTAAAAGCCGAAGGAATCAACAAAAATGATTTGACTCGGGAAGAATTTCTGGCTCACGCTTGGGAATGGACTGATAAATATGGTGGTGTAATTTTAGACCAATTGAAAAAATTGGGTGCCTCTTGTGATTGGGAAAGAACAAAATTCACTATGGATCCAAACATGTCAGCTTCGGTAATTCGTTCTTTTGTAGATTTATATAACAAAGGATTGATTTACAGAGGATACCGAATGGTAAACTGGGATCCTGAAGCAAAAACGACTTTGTCAGACGAAGAAGTAATTTATGAAGAACAAGAAGGAAAATTGTATTTCCTAAAATATAAAATTGAAGGAACTGAAGATTTTCTGACAATTGCTACGACGCGTCCAGAAACTATTTTTGGCGATACCGCTATCTGTATTAATCCAAATGACGAACGTTTTTCTCACCTGAAAGGGAAAAAGGCAATTGTCCCTCTTTGTGGAAGAGTGATTCCAATTATTGAAGATGTCTATGTAGATATCGAATTTGGTACCGGTTGTCTAAAAGTGACGCCTGCTCATGATATGAATGACAAGGCACTAGGGGAGAAGCATAATTTGGAGATAATAGATATTTTCAATGAGGATGCAACCTTGAATAGTTTTGGATTACAATACCAAGGGAAAGATCGTTTTGTGGTTCGGGAAGAAATTGCCAAAGAACTAGAAAGTATCGGTGCTTTGGCAAAAACGGAAATACACTTGAATAAAGTAGGAACCTCTGAACGAACCAAAGCAGTTATCGAGCCAAGATTGTCGGACCAATGGTTCCTGAAAATGGAAGATTTGGTTAAACCTGCAATTCAATCGGTATTGGTCGATGGTGAAATTAAATTACACCCTGCTCGTTTTAATAATACATACGCACACTGGTTAAATAATATACGTGACTGGAATATCTCCCGTCAATTATGGTGGGGACAGCAAATTCCTGCTTATTTCTATGGAGACGGAAAGGAAGATTTTGTAGTTGCTGAATCCATCGAGGAAGCTTTAGTTTTGGCTAAAGAAAGAACCAATAACTTACTACTTACAACTTCAGACTTAACTCAGGATGTTGATGCTCTCGATACATGGTTTTCTTCTTGGTTATGGCCAATGTCCGTTTTTGGGGGGATAATGGATCCAGAAAGCGAAGATTTTAAATACTATTATCCAACCAATGATTTAGTAACCGGTCCGGATATTTTGTTTTTCTGGGTGGCGAGGATGATTATTGCGGGTTATGAATATACGGGAAAAAAACCATTTACGAATGTTTATTTGACTGGTTTGGTACGGGACAAACAAAGACGTAAAATGTCTAAATCATTAGGAAATTCACCTGATCCTTTGGATTTAATCGAAAAATTTGGAGCTGACGGAGTTCGTGTAGGATTGCTTTTGAGCGCTTCTGCCGGTAATGATATTATGTTTGACGAGGAATTGTGTAACCAAGGAAAAGCGTTTACCAATAAAATTTGGAATGCCTTCAAACTTATAAAAGGATGGGAAGTTTCAGATGTTATTGCGCAACCGGAATCATCTAAAGTAGCAATTCAATGGTATGAAGCCAAATTGCAACAAACGCTTCTGGAAATCGAGGACAATTTCGAAAAATATAGAATTTCCGATGCTTTGATGGCGATTTACAAACTAGTTTGGGATGATTTCTGTTCTTGGTTCCTGGAAATGATAAAACCGGCATACCAACAACCAATTGACAGCGCAACTTTGGCGAAAGCCATAGAAATGTTAGAAAACAACATGAAATTATTGCATCCGTTTATGCCGTTCTTGACAGAGGAAATTTGGCAAATTCTTGCCGAAAGAACTAGTGAAGAAGCATTAATCGTTTCGACCTGGCCGGAAATAAAACCTTTTAACGCCCATTTAATTTCAGACTTCGAAAATACTATTGAAGTAATTTCTGGAATCAGAACGATTCGTAAAGACAAGAATATTCCTTTTAGAGATACCATTGAATTGAAAATCGTGAATAATGATAAAGCTTCAACCTATTTTGATTCGGTCGTGGCGAAATTAGGGAACATCACTTCATTGGATTATGTTTCTAATAAAGTGGATGGCGCTTTGTCTTTCCGTGTAAAATCAAATGAGTATTTTATTCCTATTACCGGAAATATAAATGTAGAAGAAGAAATTGCAAAATTAGAAGCGGAATTAGTTTATACGCTAGGTTTCCTGAAATCAGTTCAAAGCAAATTAGCAAACGAGAAATTTGTGGCTGGTGCGCCAGAAAAAGTATTGGCTAACGAAGTTCAAAAAGAAGCAGATGCTTTGTCTAAGATTGAAACCATCAAGCATAGTTTGGCTGGATTGAAATAAGGATTAGTTTTCTAAAATATGAAATCCCAATGCTGAAAATTTCAGGATTGGGATTTTTTTAATTTTATAGTTTAAGAAAATCATAAACTAAAAAACGAATAGAGTTTAATAATAAGTCTTCTTGAGTTATCAAATCTCCAGTATAGGTATAAATAATTTTAAACTGACCAACATTTAAACCAGTAGTCGTCGCTTCTTTAATCTTAAATCCATCATAAGTAAATGAAGTTGACAAACCGCTTGTGGAGCTTATCTCTTTTATTGTTTTAATTAGTGGATTTTTATTCTCATTTGTTGGTTCTTTGGTTTCATTTTCTGAACATGAGATAATGATTAGGAATAAAACTCCAATTATGGTCGTTAATTTATTCATTTAAATGATTTTTTTAAAGAAAGTAAATGATTGTCAGTTTTGCAATAGAAATCTTTAAAAATGAAAAAATATTCTTAGCTAATGTAATAAAAAACACATTGTAAATGATTGTGTTTATTTAAAAAATCTCTAACGTAGATCAATCTCAAATGTTTTTATATGTTTTATTTTCTTAATTTTTGTTTCGATTTATAAATAAAAAAACAGGATAGGAAAACAATGAAATAGCGAGAATAATTACAAAATTTTTAGTGTCGCTATAGGCAAAACCCATCAATAGGGCCACTGTAGCTATAATCACGAGTATTGTAGACCAAGGATAAGCCCAAGAGCGATAAGGTCTGGGTAAATCGGGTTCTTTATTTCTCAATTTTATAAGCGAACAATAGGCCAATCCCCAAACAATGACCGACATGAAGGTTCCAAATGAAAATAAGACTTCGAAGGAACCGATATAGATCAGTAGTAAACTAATTAAGGATGAGACCAAAAGTGCTACTATTGGAGTACCGCCTTTGTTAATTTTAGTTCCTTTTTGAATAAAAAAACCATCGCGACTTAATCCGAATAGGATTCGTGCCGGAATCATCATATAGGCATTGAGAATACTGATCAAAGAAAAAATGGCTATTACGGTTACTATAATTGCACCCTGAGTTCCAAACACCACTTTAGCAACATCGGCAGCTACCAATGGTGAATTGGCTAATACGGAAACAGGCAATACATAAAAGAACGCTGTATTTATTAATACATAAAGGACAATGACAATTATAGCGCCGGTATATAACGATTTTGGAATGTTTTTGCTGGGGTTTTTATCCTCTTCTGCAAAAAAGCAAACGGCATACCAGCCATCGTAAGTTCCAATTATTAATTGAAGTGATTTAAAAAATCCAAATAGTATTCCCATTTCAAAAAACGGGGTATCTTTCTCGATAGGATTAAACTGGACTCCCGAATACATAAAACAGGCGACGATTAAGGCTACAAAAACTCCAACTTTAATAATACTTGTCAGCTGCTGGAAGTAACTTCCATTTTTTACACCGCTGACATGAAGTGCGGTAAAGGCGATTAAAAAAGCAATGGCGATAACTGTAGTCTGACTTTCTAAACTTGGAAATAAAACAACAATATATTCGCTGATAACAATACAGTAAAAAGCGGGTGGAACTGAATTTGCGATATAGTCAAACCACCCTGAAAGGAAACCGGCGTAATCCCCAAAAGCTCTTTTTATATAATTGTACGATCCCCCCGCTTTTGGTAGCATTGTGGCTAATTCAGCATAGGAGTTTGCCCCAATTAGTATGTAAATTCCACCAAAAAGCCAACAAGCAAGAATAAGCCAATAATTATCTAACATACCTGCAATAATACCTGGTGTACGTAAAATTCCAACACCAATTGTACCGCCAATTAATACTGCAATACCAAAACCAAAACCTAGACTTTTCTTTAATTGGTTGTTGTTTGTATTTTTCATAATGACTTTTTCGCTTTCACTTTTTGATTAAAGGTGTGTTTTTCGATAGTTTGAGTTATTGGAAACCTATTATCCGTTCTCCAAATATAGTAAAACGCAATTTCTTTTTTTAAACAAAAAACCCCGTTTCGATACGAGGTTTTTATATTGTTGTTGAACGGGTTTTACCCAAAGAAAATCAAAAATAGTAAAGGAAATATAACTCCGGCAACTGCCAGTTTCCAGCCGCGTTGCTTGAAACTGAATTTTCCTCCTTTGATCATTATTGTTCCGGTTAATGCAATGGTAATTAGGCTTAAAGCAAAAATATCTGAATAATAAATCCAAAAATTGGAATCGTTTTTATGTAATTTCATCGATTGGCTGATGATTGGCGTTTTCATAAAAGAGACAATTTCTCCTTTTCCTGTTTTCATATCAATTTCGACATCGTGGTTTTCATAAGAAATTTTAAATGTTCCTTTTTTTACCGTATGACGTCTCATCTTATCATCGATACCTAATTTTTTTCCAAAATCTTCAGCAAATTTCTCGTTGATTTCGCTTTCTGCAGGAAGTTGTACTTCTATAGCTTTAGTTTCAGTCGTGTATTTTTCAGGATGCCAAGAATCTCTATGATTCATCATAAGTCCTGATAAAGCAAATGATACGATTAGTCCAATATAGAAATAGCCTAAATCTCTATGTAAATTTCTGAAAGTCTTTTTGTTCATGTTTTTGGTCTGTTAAAATGGTTTAAAAAAAATTAGACTTTTTTTTTAATAAAAGGTTTAATTAGAATTTATATTTTAAACTCGTCATTACTTGGCGCGGTGCAATAGGGTTCACGCTGTAGTTTTCATGAACGGTATAATTCAATTCATTTGTAATATTAGATAATTTGCAAAGGATTGAAAACTGTTTCCATTCGTACCCTGCAGATACGTCAATAGTGGTGTAATCGTTTAAAGGAATTTCTCGTATATTAATTCCTGAACGCAATGTGGTATCGATTTGATTGTTCCATCCTCCCATTCTTTTTCCGATGTAATTAGCTATGGTTCCTACAGAAAATCCTTTTAATATGCCTGCAGGTAATTTGTAGAATAAACTGAAGTTAGCAGTGTTGGCAGGCGTTCTAACCAAACGATCTCCTTCAATATTGCTTCCGTTTAATCCTGAAGTTTTAGTATAACGCATGTCATTGTAACTGTAACCAGCCATGATATTCAAACCATCCATTAGTTTTGCGGTGATGTCTATTTCTACTCCTTTACTTTTAGTTGCTCCGCTCAAAACTTTTACGTTCGAATCTGTATTTTGTGTAACACCATCCGTTTTAAATTCAGCAGTCTGAGCTAAATTGTTATTTGTAATTTGGTATAAAGTTACATTAGTACTAAATATTCCTCTCCAGAAATCTTTTTTAACTCCAACTTCATATTGATCTATAACCGAAGGTTTAATTACTTCATTGTTTACTGTAAATCCAGTATTTGGTGTGAATGAGTTGGCGTAGCTAGCAAACAAAGACGTGTTTTTTGCGGGTTGAAATACCAGTCCCAATTTTGGCGAAAAAGCCTCGTCAATACGTTTTTTCTCTTCCGTAACGGTCTTTTTTATAATGTCTGATGTTTCCGCTTGTGCTTCTTGCCAAGACCAACGTACTCCCGCCAAAACCTTAAATTGTTCGGTAACGGAAATTAAATCTTGTACGTAAATTCCAAAACGATTGGTATCTGTCTTTACTATTTTAGTGTTTTTTGAATTTGGTATAGCTCCACCTTGATCAAAATTATCAAAATCAAAAATAGTACCGCTACCATAAGTTGTTGGAGAAAAGGTAAAGGTATAGGCTTGTAAAAAGGAGTTTTCAAAATCCATACCAGTAAATAATTGGTGTTTGACTTTTCCCGTTGTAAAAGTTCCTTGCAAACTGAATTGTTCTCCTATGATTTGTTCTAAGTTTTTATTTTCTCCCAATGGTCGTTTCCAATCGCCATTAGTTGCAGGTACGATACGTTCCGTTCCTTTAGAAGTTCTGTTGTAATCTTGAATTGAAGTATTAAAATCTAATTTCCAGTTTTTATTAAAATCATGGCTTACCAATCCGGAAATAGATGCTGTTTTGGTTTGTCCATTAGACCAAGTTGCCCCTAAATAAAGACTACGAGGAAGATCGAGAATTTCTTTTCCAATGCTTCCCGTTCCAAAATCAGGTGTCCAATTGTCTTTTAAATAGTCTCCTTGCAAGGTAATTTCGGTTTTATTACTCACTTTGAAAAGAAAAGAGGGATTAATGTAATAACGTTCTTTTTTTACTACATCTCTAAAGCTTTCCGAATTTTCATAAGTACCATTAAAGCGGTAGGCGATAAATTTATTTAAGGGACCATAAATATCAATTGTTGGTTTGTAAAATGAATAACTTCCTATTTGCATCCCTATTTCTCCTCCCTTTTTGAATGAAGGCGCTTTGGTTACCATGTTCAAAATTCCACCCGGGGCTACGTTTCCGTATAATAATGCAACACTTCCTTTTAATATTTCTATTTTTTCTAATGATGTTACCTCTGGAATTGAACCGCCATTTAAACGAAAACCATTTTTAAACATGTTGTTAGCAGTCATATCGTAGCCTCTTGACCAGAAAGATTCCTGAGCTCCACCACGTGCAGAACCAACGTAAACGCCATTTACATTTTTTATTACATCGCTTAGTCTGATTGACTGTTGTTGTTCTATAATTTCTGCGCCAATTATTTGTACACTTTGTGGAATGTCCATAGGTTTCAAACCTGATCTTACCGCTGAAAATGATTTTTTTTGTTGATTTTGTGTTACAATAACTTCTTTAAGGATTCCCCCTTTTTTATTTTTTACGGTATCAGAAACGGTATCAAATGTTTCAATTGTATTTGATTTTTCAATGATACTTGCTGTTTCTTGGGCAGAGCCAGCCATACTAAATAATAAGGTTAAAGTAGGTAGTAAAATATATTTCATGATTGTTTATTTGGAATAATTAAAAATAACGATGCAAATATATAACCCACTTTTGATTTAACAAAACTTATTTAGACTAAATATTAATAAAAAATTAACTAATTTTTAAACTATTGATAATTAAGTTTTTACAATTTATCAACGTCAGAAAGTAATGGTGGTATTAATCCAAATCATTTCGATTTAATCTTGCTGTCTGTTCTTGTTATCAAAAAAAAACACATCTCAAAATGAAATGTGTTTAATTAAAAGTGGCGATTTGCTGATTTTATTTTATGATTATTCGTTTACTTATACTAAAAAAATTAGTCGCAAATTTGTCATAAATTTTTATCTTTAAAAAAGAAAAATTAAATATTATTTATTGAAATTTAGCTGTAAAACCTAAATAGAAGCTTCTTCCTACCGCAGGTATTATTCCTGGCCCAGGATATTCATCTGTTCTGCGGGTAAAGTATGATTTATCAGTTAAATTATTGGCACCTAACTTGATTGCAAAATTTTTCAATTTATAAGAAGCACTCCAGTCTAAAACTGTGTAAGCTGGAATATAACCCGCAACCGGATCTTCACTACTCATTGCATTTGAAGCATCACCGTAAGCATCTCCAACAGAATTAACCTGTAAAGTGGTCGATAATTTGCTAGTGCTAAAAATTAAACCCACACGATTTATAGTTTTAGCGGCGGCTTCGACTCTTTTTCCTTTAAATTCTCCTGTGGTGTATTTTGCATCTACATAGGCAAAGGAATTGAAAATACTTAAACCCAAACTAGATTGTGAATTCAAGTATTTTAGAATATTAAACTCAATATAACTTTCGATACCCTGGTGTACACTATTGGCAATATTCTTTCTAACAGAATAATAGTCCCCAGTGATAGGGTCTGTCGCCAAAGTCACTCCAATACGTTTGTTATATGCCATATAAAATCCACCAATGTCAAAATTCAGGTAGTTTCTAATCGTACCTCTGTAGCCTAAATCACTATTAAATCCTTTTGAATCTTTTAGGTTGGGGTCAATTTTAGAGCTAATTCCAAAAGGTTCTAATTGGCTATAATCTATCGGGCGATAAGCTTGACTAATATTGGCATAGATGCTGGTGTTTTTCCCATGTTTTAATTCCAATCCAAGTCCTGCTAATGCAAAAGTTCTATTTCTAACTTCATCTGTAATTTGAATGTCGCCTTCTACTTCTTTATGTCCTTTGGCAGTATTTCTTAAATATTCAAATCGAAAGCCAGGAGTAACAGTAAAGTTTTTGGAGACTTTAAAAATATTTTCTACAAACGGTGCTAGATTTGTGGTGCTAAAATCCAAATCATATCCCCAATCTCCCGAAATTGATAAATCAAAATCGCTATTTGTTGTTCCTTCTCCACCACCTTGACGCTTAAACCAAGCGTAGCTCTGGCGAACACCGCCTGCAAAAGTTGATTTTTGATTCCCTAAAGAATAATTTTGTGAAAAACGTATTTCGGTTGTGGTATTGTTCATTTTTTCAATACCCACTTCTCTTGGTACATATGCTCCCGTTATAGGGTCTATGTCGTCTGTAGCTGCAGCACCACCATCTTCATTTCTCCAAACTAAAGAACGGCTACTAAACAAAAAAGTTGACTTAACGCTCAAAGTGCTGTTTTCCGAAGGAGTATAATTGGCGTAAGCCGTTATGATATTCCATGGACTTTTTAGCCAGTTTCTTGCTCGTGTAGATGTTTTTGGATTTGCATTGAATAAGCTGTCGGTTAATCCTCCCGGCATTTTTATTTTATTTCGAAGTAAAGAATATTCAACTCCAAAATTTAATTTGTCGGAATGATTGTATTGTATTTTTCCAAATCCAGAAACTTGTGATTGCTGGCTGTTGGGTCTGTATCCGTCCATATTGCGGTATTGTAAAAAGCCATAGTAGCTTATTTTTTTATAATTCCCACCAACAGAATTGAAGGAATTATACAAACCATAACTTCCTATAGTTTGTGAAGTAATGAATTCAAAAGGTTTATTTTTTGGGACATCTTTGGTAACATAATTGACTAAACCACCAAACTGTGATCCAAATTGCAACGATGCTGCACCTCTAACCATTTCGATACGACTTACGGCTTCCATTGGTGGAATATAATAGGATTCATTATAACCATAAATATCAGCACTGATGTTGTAGCCATTTTGTCTCGTGTTCATCTCGACACTTTGGGACGGATTCAGGCCACGTGTTGCAATTCCGTTTGCTGTAAATCCACTACTTTCAGTTTCTACAATATTCAATCCTGGGATTCTTCCCAGTATTTGACGCGTATTATTGATGGCTTTATTGGCATCGAGACTGTCAACAAGAATGATTTCATTTTTTTTGCCAGCGTAAATGATTCCGTCTTTACTATCGGTCATGTGCCCCACACCATTTACGGTTTTGAACCCTTTTACAATAACTTCTTTCAGTTCATTTTTAATGTTTTCTTGTGCGTGTATGGTTTGTAGTCCAGCTAAAGCAACAAGAGTAAGTATTATTTTATTGAAATTCATATAACGGTTTTTGTATTATAAAAAAATTATTTTCGGTAATGATCGGTTAGTGTTCCAAGAAATGTTTCCAATTGACTTTCTTCTTCGGCTGTCATTTTTAAATTGCCCAATTCGTCTCTATTTACGTTTTCAAGCACTTCTGGAGCTCCGAATTCGCTAGGTTTTATATCTCGAACATTGTAAAAATGAATGACTTCTTTTAAGGTTTTAAACGATCCGTTATGAAAATAGGGAGCCGAAATAGCAATGTTTCGCAATGTTGGAACTCTAAATTTTCCGTTGTGTTCGGGTTGTGAAACGGCACCGCCAATACCTAAATCAATAAAGTTCACTCCCGCAGGATTTACAGTTGTTGATTGGTTATAAAATGGATTTTTTTCGTTTCTGGGCACTCCAATGTTATCATAGGTAAAATCAGTAAATAGAATTTTGCCCGTTTTAGCATCCGGTTCTAGAACATGACATTGTGCACATTTTCCTTTTCCCTGAAAAATGGCTAAACCTTTCTTTTCAGTATCTGAA
Source organism: Flavobacterium zhoui (assembly GCF_042787235.1). Lineage (NCBI taxonomy): Bacteria > Pseudomonadati > Bacteroidota > Flavobacteriia > Flavobacteriales > Flavobacteriaceae > Flavobacterium > Flavobacterium zhoui. Next base: position 26,462 of record NZ_JBHZPY010000004.1, on the reverse strand, counting down.
AATTTTATTAATTGTTTAGAGAAATAATCAAATTTTGAGGTAAATGAGTTTACTTCTTTAGATGTTTCAAAAACGGCTAAAGCATCGGCAACATAAGACATTAATTCTTCGTCGGTCTTTGCTACTCCGTATTCTTTTTCTATTTCCGAAAAATAGGAAGCATTTTTTATTTTGGAAACAACATTTGCAATATCCGCATTGTTCATTTCTACTGGATTAATAAAAGGATGCCTGAGTTGCTCTTGTAAATTTGGGGAGCGACCATCAAGAAATAATCCGCCAATATAAGTTTCATCGGTTGTATTGTACATACGCTCCGGAGAAAATACATTGTAAGCTAAATTTGGAGAATTTCTATTGGCGAATGCCCCGCTTTTCGCACCTTCTGAAATGTCCCTGTGCAATGGATCGCTAAAACCAATTTCAGGCGCATGGCAAGAGGCACAAGCTTGACCGATAGGGTTTGAGAGGTTTTTATCAAAGAAAATCAGTTTTCCAATGGCTATTTTATTGCTAATGACGGGCACATATTCGGAATCATCGGTACAGCTGGATAGCATTATCGCAGCTACAAAGCCAATTAAAAAGTATTTCTTATTCATTTATTTGGAATAATTAAAAATAACGATGCAAATATATAACCCACTTTTGATTTAACAAAAATTATTTAGATTAAATATGAATAGCAAATTGAAAATAATTTTTACACGATTGAAATTCAGAGTTTTATGGGCCTAAAAAAACCTCGCTTTGTTATGGCGAGGTTTTCATTTATGGGGATATGTTAAAATTTTACTTGGTTTTATTCATTGCAAATTTCTCAGAAGTGGCTTTTCCTTCCAGAGTTCCGGAAATTTCAGCTACTAAGTGATCATCGTTTATTTGGGTATAAATGATCTTTTTTGGATAATCATGTTTTGGATTCTCAAAGATCAGTTGTTTTTCGGTTGAATTGGTGAGTTTGAAAGAAACGGGCTTGTCACTATTTTGTCCTTTTACGGTTGCATTATAACTCAATACTTCTCCATTTTGCTGGAGAGTAATGGATTCAAAGTGTAAGGTGTCTTTTTCTTTTATAAAGTACGATTGGGCTTGAAACGTACTATCATTAACTTTTTTCCAAGTTTCGGAGAGATTTCCGTCTGCCGATTTGCTTTCCCATACTCCCAGAATCCAACGGGCTTCTTTGATTTTATCTTTTTCGTTAGAACCAGAATTTTTGCAGGAAATAAGGACTAACAAAAGTAGTAGAAGAGTTGTTTTTTGAAACATTATATAGAATTTTATGATATTATTTTGAAATGCTAAATTAGGAAAAAATAAAACAGGTTTTTTTTTTAGATTTGTAATTCCAAAATAATGATGAATGTTCTTAAATACCACCTTCTTTTATAAAGCATAACTTTGTCAAAAACTTTACCATATAAGAAATATAAGATTATGTAAGTATTGCTTTTTACAGCTAGCTTCAATGATCTTATATTACTTATATGGTGGGAATTAATTTTATAGTCTTAAACACTCGCTTTCAAAATGTTATAAACCAATTCCTTCGTTGGTTTTTGATCTTTTAGTTTCATTCGAACCACATCAAAAGTCACTTTGAAATCACAACCCAATTTATAATTGCTGCAACCATAAGCAGTTTTACCTTTCAAGACTGTTCCTTTTTGACATTTCGGACAGGCCAATTCGTCAGGCACAGCTTTCGCCAACGTTTTTTTAGGTTCTAAAATGAGTTTGAAATTTTCATCAAAGCGAAGTAAACCTTCCACAACGCCGGCATTGGTTTTAAAGTCTTTCAAGTTTACAGTAGATCCTTTTTGAAGCAAACGCAAGTATTGGTTTTCGGATATTTTTTTGTCGGCAAAAGTATAGGGTAATAGGAATGAGCAACCTGTTTTATAATCGGTACAACCATACGCTGATTTTCCTTTGATGAGCATTCCTTTTTTGCATTTTGGACAGGCTTCCGCCAAAATGCCTGCTGCTTTCTTTTTCTCAACAACAGCTTCTTGTTTTTGGACACTTCCTGCATGCGAAATATTGGCGCGTCTGGTTTCACTCCGTACTTCATACACCAGAACTTCTACCATGTTTTTCATGTTCTTAATAAATGCGGCGGCGGTAAAGGTTCCTTTTTCAATATCTTTCAACTGCTTTTCCCAGGAACCCGTAAGTTCTGCCGACTTCACCAATTCATTTTGAATCGTATCAATCAATTGAATCCCTGTTGGCGTTGGTAAAACCTGTTTTTTGTTTCTTACGATGTACTGGCGTTTAAAAAGGGTTTCAATAATATTAGCCCGAGTTGATGGACGACCAATGCCGTTTTCTTTCATCAATTCGCGTAAATCTTCGTCGTCAACTTGTTTGCCAGCGGTTTCCATCGCGCGCAATAAGGTTGCCTCTGTAAACTGATTCGGTGGTTTGGTTTCTTTTTCTAAAAACGAGGGTTCGTGTGGTCCTTTTTCACCTACAACAAAACTTGGCAATATATCTGCTTCTTTTTCTTTGACGTTCGGGTCTTCAAAAACTACGCGAAATCCTTTTTTTAAGATCTCTTTTCCGGTAGTTTTGAAAGCTACATCAGCAGCTTTCCCAATTACTGTGGTATTGGCCACCAAACAATCATCATAAAAAACAGCAATAAAACGTCTTGTAATAATATCATACACTTGCTGCTGATTGTATTGCAAATTGTTTTGTACGCCCGTTGGAATAATCGCGTGGTGATCGGTTACTTTTTTATCATTGAAAACTTTGGGTGATTTTTTAATCTTCTTTTCCAAAAGCGGTTGCGTCAACGCAGCATAATTCGTCAAATTTTTCAGAATTCCGGGTACTTTAGGATAAATATCATTAGGTAAAAACGTAGTGTCAACTCTCGGGTAGGTGACCACTTTTTGTTCGTACAAAGTCTGTACAATTTTAAGCGTTTCATCTGCGGTAAAACCAAACTTGGTATTGCAATACACTTGCAAACCTGTTAAATCAAACAGTTTTGGTGCAAACTCATTGCCGTTCTTTTTTTCGACAGAGACAATTTCGAACTCACTTTCCTTGACTTTATGGGCCAAAATTTCGCCATCTTCTTTTTTCAAAAAGCGTCCTTCCTCATAGCTAAAACGCATCTCTCTGTATAAAGTTTGTAACTCCCAATACGATTGCGGTTTGAAATTCTCAATTTCTTTAAATCGGTCCACGACCATTGCCAAAGTTGGGGTTTGCACCCTTCCAATAGACAAGACCTGTTTGTATCCGCCATGTTTTACGGTGTACAAACGGGTGGCATTCATGCCCAGTAACCAGTCACCAATGGCTCTGGAAAATCCGGCGTAGTATAAATTATCGTAGTTGGCAGATGGTTTTAAGTTTTCAAAACCTTCTTTGATAGCTTCGGTGGTTAAGGATGAAATCCACAAGCGTTTTACCTCGCCTTTGTACTGTGCTTCGTTCATAACCCAGCGCTGAATCAGTTCTCCCTCTTGCCCGGCATCCCCGCAGTTTATGACCAGCTCTGCTTTGTCGAACAAACTTTTTATGATTCGGAATTGCTTTTGAATACCCGAATTTTCCACCACTTTGGTTTCGAATTTGTCGGGAAGCATAGGCAGATTGTTCAAATCCCAACTTTTCCAATGGGGTTTGTAATCGTTCGGTTCTTTCAAGGTACATAAATGCCCAAAAGTGTAGGTTACCTGATAGCCATTGCCTTCGTAATACCCATCGTGCTTGGTATTGGCTCCTAAAACGGATGCGATTTCGCGTGCTACACTTGGTTTTTCGGCAATACAGACCTTCATTTTCTCCTTCTAATTTAAGGGTGCAAATTAGGAATTTAGAAATTGGTATTAAAAAGAAATTTTATGGAGTTATGAACGGGTGTAAGTAATGTCGTGAGTGGTTGCGGGGAACGACTTGTTAGTTTTAGTTAATACATTCCCATCCAGTGTGTCATTGCGAGGTACGAAGCAATCACATTTAGCATATCCGTTTAAATAATTTGTTGGGTTTGCTTTTGCTAGTGAGATTGCTTCGTTCCTCGCAAAGGACTTTGATAGTGGATTTGTATTGGTTGCTCAGCGTGTGTGGCGAAGTCGGGAGACTTCTCAGAGTAGGGTTATAATGCGTAATTAAATTTTAAAAACATCCAGTCTTTGCATCCAGGGAATTTCGGACTCTACAAACGTAAGTTTGGTCTTGATTATTCGCTCCGTTTTATCTCTAGAATTTTTAGTTACAAATCTCGCCTTGGAATTATTAAAATCCAACGTATATTTTGCATCAAAGTCTTCTTGTTTATTGGAAGAAAAAGTAAGCACATTGTCTTTCGCAGTCCATTTCCCTTTTCCGTATTTATTTACTTCAGGTGGAATTCCGTTTTTTATTTTAGAACAGTAATGAAATAGGAATGTCCCATCAGGGTTTAAAGTCAATTTATAGTCGAACATATCATTTCCTGTCGTATTAAGTGTACGATTATAATCACCAGCAAATGAATTTGATTGCGCGAATACTGTCAAGTTGGAAATTAAAAGGAATGTGGCAAGTAGTAGTTTCATCGGTATGTTTTATAACTTTTTTGCTGCTTGGGATTGGTTGCGTTGGATCGAGCAGGTGTTTACAAAGTCTCTCGACTTCATCTTGCTGTGCGAAGTCTCCCGCCTTCGTACCCATTGCTATATGCAGTTCTAACTTTAGCAACCTTTATTTTCCTGTGTTTGTAGATTATTGGAATTGCTACGAAGTCACGAGACTTCGCAGAGCTATCACGATTATATTTTGTTGTTGCGACTTATTTATACTTCGCAGAGCTGGGAGCTATCGATTGTGTAAGTCTGAGCGATTGGGTTCTAATAATCCATATAGAGAATAAAATAATATTTTATATTCCCAATTTTCTTTTTCCCAATATCCTTTGTCATATTTTAGCATTCGGGAAATTATTTTTTTTAAAATCTTCTCATTTGATTTGTCAATTGTTAATTTTTCGTCATTATATTTATGAACTATTTGTCTTAAGTGAAAACCAATTTGTCCTTTTTTTTCGTTTGAATTGAAATGATCCATTAAGTGACCTAAATGATAATGCATATTCATATTTATCGTAATTTGTATAGTCGATGTAATTTTACTTTTTTTGAAAAGTATGTGTCTTTTGAGAATAACCATAACTTTGAAACTACTTAAACAAGCATCAATTATTGATAAATGTCTATATCGAACAGAACTCCAAATTCTATTGTAAGCATCTTGCTCTTACACACAATAATAGAACAACCTCCTTGCTGATGGCTCTAATGAATTTATATGTATTTTACCAATCGTTTTTATTCCTATTTGACATATCTATTTTAATTGAACCAATAAGTCCATTTACACATGCTATCATTTCCGCCTTGTAAAGCTCCACTTGTTCTTTCATGGCTGTCATTTGCTTTTCATTCAATTTAACAACTTTATCAAAGTAATGAATATCAAATATTTCTTCTGCATTAGTTACTGTAGAAGGGTAATTGCCAATAGGATAGCTTTTAAAATATAAATCATAAATTTCATATTTATACCTGCCATCCTTACATTGAATCTTGATAGTAAACCATAATTGAGTTTTAAATGAGGATACTTTAGATTTAATAGAAATGTCATTATATCCTTTACCAACAACTACAGTACTTTCTTTATCATCCAACTGAATAACATCATTTGTAGATTTAAACTTATTCGCAAAAAAAAGTTTCGCGTTGGAGTATAATTCTTGTTTAACTATACTGTCAGTTTTAACTATATCATTATAATTTAACTTACCACTTTCGTTAGTCGGTAACTCAGGGATTACTTGTCCTCTAATAGATTGAGAAATAATGATTCCAAAAAAAAGTAATTTCAATGATTTTTTCATAGTTGCATGTTTATTTTTGTTTTAGTAATAGTATCTATTATGAGTCCGTTTTTTTTAAATTAATTTCATCACTTTCCTTAATTCCTTTTTCAATTCTTGCCGGTAATACAAATAAAAATTGAGCTAATGCTGTTGTGAAATCTATTAATTTTTCCGCATCTTTAAATGTCGGTAATTCCGCATCTTCGTCCGCATGTCTTTCATCGTTTGCACCAAGTCTTACCTGATGTGCCCACTTCGCAATTTCTACAGTTATTAAATGATCTTCTACTGCTTTTTCAATTCTTTTATATAAACTACCTTCTTTATATCCTTTAACTTTTAACATTGCGTCAATTGCACTAGCTGAAAGCATAATTGAACCTGAAGGCGAATGAATAGTTTCATTTGCTTGGTGCAAAAATGCTCGAGCTTTAGTTGGAATTGAACTGTCTACAATTCTATTTGATGGATATAATTCATTTACTCCATTTGTCCAACTATAACCTCCTGCACTAATCACTCCTCCACAATTATTACAAACATATATTCCCCAAATTCGTTTATGTTCTTTGTCATAAGACTCGGTTTCAAAATTTGTTTTCAATACAATATTTGGTTTTGATACGCTACAATGTGGACATCTATCCATTTTTAGTTGTTGATCTAAATTTAAGTCAAACATATTTTTTATAGTTTTGTTTTTTAGAATTTGTATCGTTCAGTTAAAATGAAGTACAACTTGAATGTTGGGTCGCTTGTCTGATAAACGGCAGTGTTTATTTATTTTCAAATATATAAATTAATACCGAAAAAACTGATAAAAATAGTTTGCTCAAAACTACTTCCTTTTGCTTCAGCAATTTTACGGAAAACCGTAAATGTTGTTTTTTTACACAAATGACATAGCCCTGATAAAAGCGGCATCCTTTTTCTGGTCTCGTTAGAAAAACGAGACCAGAAAAAGATACAGCGAATAGCAGGAAATAGCTCCTGATTGCCACACAATTCGTTCCTCATTGTTCGCAATGACAATCTCAAATGGGAACCTTGCAAACTGAATACTTTTTTCGTATTTTTGCACTCCAAATAAAGGACTAAGAATATGTTAGATAGACTTCAAATAGTAAAACAACGTTTCGATGAGATTTCGGATTTGATTATTCAGCCGGATGTGATCTCAGATCAGAAGCGTTATGTGCAATTGAATCAAGAGTATAAAACTTTGAAAGCTTTGGCTGAAAAGCGCGATGAATACGTGCTGATCATGGCAAATATTGAAGAAGCAACCGAAATAATAGCAGATAACAGTGATGCAGATATGACCGAAATGGCCAAAATGCAACTGGAAGAAGCAAAAGAAAGATTACCGGAACTGGAGGAAGAAATCAAGTTTATGTTGATTCCTAAAGATCCCGAAGATGCTAAAAATGTTATGGTGGAAATTCGTGCCGGAACGGGTGGGGATGAAGCGAGTATTTTTGCAGGGGATTTATTCCGTATGTACACTAAATATTGTGAAAACAGAGGCTGGAGAACTTCTGTTGTGGATATGAATGAAGGAACTTCAGGTGGATTTAAAGAGGTGATTTTTGAAGTTACCGGAGAGGATGTTTATGGAACCTTGAAGTTTGAAGCGGGTGTTCACCGTGTGCAACGGGTACCACAAACGGAAACGCAAGGACGTGTTCACACATCAGCAGCTACTGTTATGGTATTGCCGGAAGCAGAGGAATTTGATGTACAGATTGATATGAATGATGTACGTGTAGATTTTTTCTGTTCTTCAGGACCAGGTGGACAATCGGTAAATACAACCAAATCAGCGGTTCGTTTGACGCACATTCCTACAGGATTAGTGGCGCAATGTCAGGATCAGAAATCGCAACACAAGAATAAAGATAAAGCTTTTGGGGTTTTGCGTTCCCGTTTATACGAGCAGGAATTAGCCAAAAAACAAGCGGAAGATGCTACAACACGTACTTCTCAAGTAAGTTCTGGAGACCGTTCTGCTAAGATTCGTACCTACAATTACGCACAAGGTCGTGTAACGGATCACCGTGTAGGTTTGACATTATACGATTTAGGAAATATAATGAATGGCGACATTCAGAAAATTGTTGACGAGCTAGCGTTAGTCAACAACATGGAGAAACTTAAAGAAGCAAGCGAAGTATTTTAAAATAGGTGTTGGGTGTTGGGTTTTAGGTTTTAGTAAAACTAAAATATATGAGAAACTTTAGGGATTTAGAAGTCTGGCAAAGCTCTGTTTTATTTGTTAAACAAATTTACATTATTACTGCTTCTTTCCCGAGCGAAGAAAAATTCGGATTGGTTTCTCAAATTAACAGATGTGCAGTTTCAATTCCTTCGAACATAGCCGAAGGTTGTTCCAGAACTTCTCAAAAGGATTTTTCACGATTTTTACAGCTAAGTTTAGGTTCGGCATTTGAATTAGAGACTCAAATTGAAATAGCTAAAGAGATCGGTTTTCTGGATGTAATTTTACAAACAGAACTTATTTCCGAGCTTAATGTAATTCAAAAAAGAATTCAATCATTAAAAAAGTACGTTGATTTAAAAGTACAGGACGAACCTTGAAAGGAATGTATTTTTATAAAAATAAGCTATTGAAGCCTATATTTAGTTTAAAGACTATCTATAGGCTTCAATAATTTTATAGCTTACGAAGTCATTTGCAGCCATTAATTTTACGGTTTTTTTAGCTTGAGCTTGTGAAATCGTGTAACCACTTGCATAACCACTTGCAGTATTTATTTCCCAGAAATAAACCGTTTTGTCTGTTTTCTTGATAATTTCAATTCTTTTTTGTTTTGAAATTGTAGTAGCTTCTGTTTTCTCTTTTGTGTGTGCAGAAATTATTGTCGTTGCAATTAATGCAGCTGATAAGATAAAGTTTTTCATGGTTTTTATTTTTTAATTTGTTAGATTTATACTGCAAAGATGAGACAGCTCTGGATTTTATTTGTTATATAAATTTTTGTTTTTCTTATATAATTAACGCTTATTGATTTGGATATCAAGCACTTTTGATGAGTAATCGTTTTTCAAGTCAGCCTATTTTCTCGCGAAGGCTAATGAAACTGGCGGTTCTTAAAATAAAAAGCGCAGCGAAATAATTTTCGCTGCGCTTTTTGGATACACTAAAACTATCCATGTAGTAAGTTACTGCTTTCTAATAACGTGAAGCCTGAATTTTTTGTAAAATAACTGAAATTTTGAAAGTTTCGTATTTAGCTGTCGCCGAATCAATTTTGGCGTCAAAGTCACGACTGTCCTCTAGTTTGTCAATTTCAATGTTGAGTTGACTCATTTTTTTCTCAAAATCCTTGTCAATTCTATTCCAATTTGCTCGAGCAGAATCAGTATTTAGATTTACAATTGAATCAACAAAATGTACATAATTATCTGTTACTATTTGGGCTGTTTTTTCTCGTTCACTTGTACAAGAAGCGAAAGGTATTGTTATTAAAAAAAGCCCTAATAGTGGTATTGAATATTTCATTATTGCTGTATTATAATTTGAATCCGTAAGCCAATCGCAGTGATACTTGTCCTAAACCATCTTTAGCAACATCATTTTTAATTACAGGAAAGTCGTTGAAATGCTCGTATCTTAAACTGATATCAAAGTTCTCATTTGCATATCGTATAGCTGGGCTCAATAGTAAAGAGGTTTGATTATATCCGTTTGTTACGGCAAATGCAGCCACTACTTCTCCCATTAAATCAATTGGTCTTTCAGTACGAAAGCTTTGAAACCTGCCTTTGCAGGAATATAACCAAGATCATTGTTGTCGCCTGATACAAACATATTGCTGAATCCTGTAGTAAGTGTCAACGAGTATCTTTGTGAAAGGTTGTATTGTAATCTGGCATCGGCACCTAAATTGAAATCATACGGATCATTAAGCGGAAGTCCTCCGTTTAATCCAAATCCAAGACGAAATCCCTGATCGTAATTCTTTACTTCCTGTGCGCTTGTTGTTGCAACTCCTAATACTATTGCAGTAATTACTGTTTTTAGATTGATAGTATTTTTCATGTGATGGTGTTTTAATTACTAATTTTCTTGAAATAAGTGATTTTTGGAACTTATTTTCAAACCGTTTTTGTAACGGCTTACTATCCTAAAATCACTGCTTTATTGATGTCTTTTAAGTTTTCTAAATTTGCTCTTTCTTCTTCCTGTATATTTTTCGTATTTCCCATCCATTTTTGGGAATCATTTTTAAGTTCACTGATAGTTTGAGTAATTTTATCAGATAATTTGCAAACGGAGTCTTTTAGGTTGTCATTGAGTTCTGAACCTTTGTCAGCGATTATTTTTCTGGTTTCGCTACCTTTTGCAGGAGCGAATAAAATTCCCAAAACAGTTCCTGCTGCAATACCCCCAAGAAGTCCTAATACTAAATTGCTATTTTTCATAATTATTGTTTTTTAAAAATTAAATTCTTTATCCTCTTATTACCCTTAATAAAATGGCAATAACTGCTATTACTAATAATATGTGAATGATACTGCCCACGCTATAAACGAAGAATCCTAAAGCCCAGAGTATTACTAATACGACTGCGACTATGTACAGTAAATTTTGCATGATGTAAATATTTTGTAGTTAATAATTAAAATTTTAAGGTTGCGTAAATATTCAGTACGCTATTTTTTTGATTGAATTATATTTGTTCTCATACAGCTAATAAAGGAGCTGTTCGTTCATTAAATTTAAGTTTAGTTTGTTATTTTATTTTTACAAAGATGCAAAGCTCATCGTAAATCGCTGTTACATCAATTTCAAATTTTATTACACAATTCAATGGTATTGTTTGAAATGATGGCCGTAATTGACAGGTTGTGTTTTTTTTCTTAGTGAATTTTTGCTGTTTCACAATCCAGTATTTACGAAGATGAATAGGTGGTTTAGGTATTCAATAGCTTGTTTAACCAGGAATCACTTTTATACTATTCTGTCGCAAAATTGAGATTAAAGAGCATACATTAAAGATCGCGAACCTGCAGGCGGAACACTATTTATACCTCTTGAAGATATGGTGGATTTTGAAAAAAAAGTAATTTGGAGGTTAGTAATTCGCTGTTAAATAGTGGAGGAATCAATTATCGCAGCGAATATAATATGATTTGTAAGCGTATCTAAAAATGCTATGACAAATAATAATAATTAGTCAGCACGAAGATAAATGCTAAAAATTGCGCCTTCGTTCAAGACTCCTTGTGCGAAGATAAAACCGTTATGGTTTTCGACTATTTTTTTGCAAATAGCAAGTCCAATTCCAGTACCTTCATACTCGTTTTTGTTGTGAAGTCTATTAAAGAGGATAAAAATCTTTTTTGCATATTCTTGCTCAAAACCAATACCATTATCTTCAAAAACAATTTTGTAATATCTATGATTGTTTTGTGGCAATAATTCTTCATCAGTAGCAATAATTGTCGAGCAATTTATTTTGATTATTGGCGTAATGCTCTCTTTGCTGTATTTCAAAGAATTACCTATTAAATTAATAAACAACTGCTGAATCTGGAACGGAATTACTTTAAGAGTTGGCAGTTCAGTACTTTCTATTATTGCTTTTTTCTCATCTATAATTTGAGTCAGTTCGTGTTTTGATTTTTCAAGTAAAACATTCAAATTTGCCTCTTCAAAATTCTTCTCGTTTTTATTTGTTCTTGAAAATTGTAATAGATCTTCAATAAGAATTCGCATTCGGTTTGCTGAGGATTGAATACTGGAAACATATTGTTGCCCGGATTTGGATAAGTTATCGTAATCTTTAGTTACTAATCTAGAAAGAAAAGTTTCGATTTTTCGCAGCGGTTCTTGCAAATCATGACTGGCAATGTAATTAAAAGCAGTTAATTCTTTATTGTTATTTTCCAATTCTCTGTTTCGATCTTCGATATAATTTTTAGCATGCACTTCTTCCGTAACATCACTTGTGGTTCCGATATGGGTTCTTCCACCAGAAGTAATTGTAACGACTCTTCCCAGAGCTCTAAAATATCGTATTTCCCCATCTTTTCTGATAACTCTATAAGTAAATGCCGGTAAGGTGGAATTGATGGGGATGTTTTTTTCGTTATCAATTACATATTGTAAATCATCAGGATGAACAAATTTGGAAAATTCCTCAATGCTTGCTTTAAAAGACTGCGGTTCACATCCCAATAATCGATATTCATTATCAGAGAAAGTGTACTCGTTAGTTTCTAAATTAAATTGCCAGCTTCCAAAACCACCTACAATTTCTGCAAGATTATTGGCTTCATTAGCTACAGATAAAGTGTAAATTGTCTTTTTCAGGGTAACTAAATCCCGATTCATTTTAATAAAAGCAATCGTGATTAAAATTAAGGTTACGATTAGGGTTAAATAAATGAGCAAAGGGGTATAATTCATGGTTGATTCATAGTCGTTTTGCCTGTTTTTCAAAAGATTTTTTTGTGCAATCATCATGCCTTCTATTTTCACCCGAATAGAATCCATTGCATTTTTACCAATGATTAAATTGTTTCTTAATAGTGTTTTATCATAATTTTCTTGTTCTGTTAGATATAATGTTTTTGAGAGGTAGTTTTGTCTTTTATTGATGTAAAACAATAAATTTTTTAGGTTGGCCTGTTGTGTTCTGCTATGAATAGTTAGTTTCGAAACTTTCTTATAAGAGTTTTTAACTAAATCCTTTGATTTTAAGTAAGGTACAAGGAAACTTTTATCTCTGGTTAAAATGTAACCTATTTGTCCAGTTTCGGCATCTTTAATGTGCGAAATCAACCGCTCAAGTTCCTCATTCACTTCATGGCTATTACTAACCCACGCTGAGGTTTTTTTTAAAACCGTAATATGCTTAAAAGTTATACCGCCAATAAAGAATATAACAGCTACTGATATAATAAAAATTATTTTTAATAATAAGGTTGAATTATGAAGTTGATTTTCTTTCATTTTACATTCTCATTAAAAAATTATCTTTATTTAATCCAGAGGTATGGTATTGCCAGTTTATGGTCACTACTTCTGAAAGTATTTTTTTTAAAGTCTCAAAATCATTTGGTTTTTTAATGTAAATATTGGCTCCATTTATAAATGTTTCTTCAATATGTTCTTCTGAAGAGGAGGTCGAGTATATGGCTATGGCTATATCATTGAATTTTTCATTTCTTTTGATTTCCGACAAACATTCTACGCCGTTCTTTTTCGGCATATTTAAGTCTAAAAATAAAACGTTCGGTAAAATTGAATCTGCATTATTGAGGTAATTCATCAATTCTGCACCATCATTAAATGTGCTTACCTTTGTTTTTATTTTCAATTCATCAAAAGCATCGGTAAAAAATAGTCGGTCATCCTGGTCATCATCAGCCAAGCAGATGTTTATGTAGTCTTCTGTCATGTTATATAGGATTAGCTATTGTTTTTATTTGTAAATTCTTTTCTTTTTAATATAATCCTCTGAAACGCTGATGGTGTCATTCCTGTATTGTTTTTGAACTGCGTGCTTAGATGCGCTACGCTGGAGTAATTTAATTGTATCGAAATCTCCGTCAAATTCATATTGGTGTTGATGATCAGGTGTTTTGCTAATTCAATTTTTTGAATTATAATGTAATTTTCAATTGAGGTGTAGGTGACTTCAGAGAAAACACCAGATAGATACACGTAGCTTAGATTTAATTTTTCGGCTATGTATACGGAGCTTTTTACATTCGGAGGCGTGTCGCTGGTCACCATTTCTACTATGGTATCTTTTATTTTTTGAACCAATACACTCTTTTGGTTTTCAACGATTTCAATTCCATATTCTTGAAAATATTCTGTTAGTTCTACGAGTTTTTCATTAGGTACTTTTTCTAAAAAATTGAACTCACCAAAACCAACAATCTTAAATTTATATCCCAATTCGGATAATTTATCTTCAATGATTTTTTTAGTTAATTGCGGATAATTGTACTTTAAATATACTTTCATATTAGCTTGCCTGATTTTTTAATAAATTTATGAAATAAATTTATGAAATAAATGATTGAATGATTTTTTGTTGACTTGGCACATTATTGAATTTTGTATTTGTAGGTGATTTCATTCCTAATCAGCTCTGTAAAAAAAGCGTAGCCGTAAATTTATTATTTATGTTTTTTTTAATTGTTATGAAATTTTACATTTTTATAACAGCATTTTAGCCAATATTGATTCTATGTTTGTAATTTTGCCCGACAACTACAAAAATAACAATGACTACACAACAACTTATTGACCAAATTAGAATTAAGAAATCATTCCTATGCGTAGGATTAGATGTTGATTCGAAAAAAATTCCGCAGCATTTATTAGAACTGGAAGATCCTATTTTTGAATTCAATAAAGCCATAATCGATGCCACTCATGATTTGGTGGTTTCCTACAAACCTAATACTGCTTTTTATGAGGCATACGGAATAAAAGGATGGATGTCGTTGCAAAAAACAATCAATTATATCAATGAAAAATATCCGGATATCTTTACGATTGCTGATGCAAAGCGAGGTGATATAGGAAATACTTCGTCCATGTATGCCAAAGCTTTTTTTGAAGATTTGAATTTTGACAGTGTTACTGTTGCTCCTTATATGGGAAAAGATTCAGTAGAGCCTTTTCTTGCTTTCGAAAATAAACATACCATTATGTTGGCCTTAACTTCAAACGAAGGTGCTTTTGATTTCCAGACGTTAAACGTTCCCGACGCTTCGGGAGGAAAAGAATTGTACAAACAAATATTAGAAACGTCTAAAACTTGGAGAAACAGTGAAAATTTGATGTATGTTGTAGGGGCTACAAAAGCGGAATACTTTACTGAAATTCGTAAAATTGTCCCTGATAGTTTCTTGCTTGTTCCTGGAGTGGGCGCACAAGGCGGAAATCTGGCTGAAGTTTGTAAATACGGTATGAATGCCAATGTAGGATTGCTGATTAATTCTTCTCGTGGAATTATTTATGCTTCAAACGGAACTGATTTTGTTGAAAAAGCAAGAGAAGAAGCGTTTAAAATGCAACAGGAAATGGAAGGGATTATGAGTTTAAAGTTTAATCTGTAATAGTTTAAGGTTTAAGGTTTAAAGTTTTTTGGATTGTGAATAAAAAAATAAAATCATTAATTTTATTTTTTCTTAATGCCTAAATGGTTAAAAAGCTTTGTACTCCTTGTGAAAACTGATGCTACCATTGCAGTTAAACTTTTAAACTTTAAACAATTTAAACATATCTCTTTTGAAACAAAAAACGTTAATCGATCAACTCGGAACTTCCCATTCTTTTGAAACTTCGCCCAAGCGAATTATTTCACTGGTTCCATCGCAAACGGAATTGTTGTATGATTTAGGTTTGGAAGCTCGCATTATTGGAATTACCAAATTCTGTGTGCATCCGTATCATTTGAAATCTACCAAGAAAATTGTTGGGGGAACCAAGAAAGTGCATTTTGAAAAAATTAGATTGTTGCAACCGGATATTATCATTTGCAACAAAGAGGAGAATACACAAGAAATTGTTGAGGAATTAAGTAAAATTTGTCCGGTTTGGGTAACGAATATCATCACCATTGAAGATAATTTCCAAATGATTTCTGATTTCGGTCAACTTTTCAATTGCAGGACTGAAGCTCAGAAATGGAACGATAAATTGGCTTTTGCCTTGAGCGATTTTAAAAACTTCATCAAAGATAAACCAGTTAAAAAAGCGGCTTATTTTATTTGGAAAAATCCTTTTATGGTCGCTGGTTCAGATAATTTCATTAATGAATTACTGAAACTGAACCACTTTCAGAATATTTATGACAATAAAGGGCGTTACCCGGAAATCGAACTCAAAAAAATGCGTTTAGAGGGCGACCCGGATTTGGTTTTTCTGTCTTCGGAGCCTTATCCCTTCAAGGAAGAAGATGCTTTTGAGATTGGGCGACATACGCACCATGCAAAAACGGTATTTGTAGACGGTGAGATGTTTTCCTGGTACGGAAGCAGGTTGCTGAAAGCGTTTGAGTATTTTAAGAGATTACATTTAAAATTATAATTCGCATTCCTCAAGGACTAATTCTTCTGCGGTAACTATGTTTTTTGTAGGCGTTTTTTCAATATTAAAATTTTGATCAGCAAGTATTTGGTATTCTTTTTTAAGCTTTTCTATTTCATTTTTCTCTTTCAATAATCCTATCATGGGTGTAATTTTTTGCAAATTTACGTTTTGTAAATAATAATTCCGCAATATTATTTGTTAAGAATTGAATTTAAAATTAATGTCATATTTTTGCAATAAAAACAAGTGATCAATTACACCATTTACAAGAACGAAAATAGCGAGCAGTGGGTAACTTTTGTTCATGGCGCTGGTGGAAGTTCTTCCATCTGGTTTAAACAAATTCGGGATTTTCAAAAACACTATAATGTACTTTTGTTGGATTTACGAGGACATGGCGAATCAAAACCGACCTTGAAAACTGCTTTCAAACAGAAATATACATTTTCGGCTCTTGCCAATGATATTCTGGAAGTTTTAGATCATCTTAAAATCGAAAAGTCTCATTTTGTAGGGATTTCATTAGGAACAATTCTAATCAGACAATTAGCAGAAATGTATCCAGAACGAGTACAAAGTATGATACTTGGTGGTGCAATCTTAAAAATGAATTTCCGATCGCAGGTTTTAATGCGATTGGGGAATATGTTCAAATATGTATTGCCATATCTGGTTTTATATGAATTTTTTGCTTTTGTGATTATGCCTAAAAAGAGCCACAAGCAATCGCGAATACTTTTTATCAACGAGGCCAAAAAGTTATACCAAAAAGAATTTATAAAGTGGTTTAAACTTACTGCTGAAATAAATCCGGTGTTAAGATGGTTTCGCCAAGTGGAATTAAATATCCCAACGCTCTATGTTATGGGAGAAGAGGATTATATGTTTTTACCTTCAGTCCGTAAAGTAGTGGAAAAGCATTATAGATCTTCAAAACTCTTTGTGATCGAAAAATGTGGACATGTGGTAAACGTGGAGCAGCCTATTGCTTTCAATGATGCTGTGCTTTCTTTTATAAATACTACCAAATAAAAAATGCCTGCATCCTATAGATGCAAGCAATTCTTTAACTAACCAAAACCAAAATAATAAATAACCAGTTTATTACTCTGCAAAGATCAGTAATATATGAATATTTTGCTGTTAAGATTATGTTATTACTTTGTTGTATATAAGTTAAGTTTTATGATTTTTCTAAGTAATTGTTTTATAGTAGATTAGGTGCCTTTAAAAATTGTATCTTTAGTTTCCTATTTTTTTATTGGTCACAGCAATAGTTAAAACTATGCACTTTAGTGCATTTCGCTTTAGCTTCTAAAAAATGTGTGGCCACAGATTAAATGGATTATCACTGATTAATCTGTGTGAATCTTGTTAATCTGTGGCATATTAAAAAGCTTTAACCTTGCAGACTTTAAGTCTGCCAAACCAAATCTATGGACTTCAAGTCCAAAGTGGTTTAGTTGATGTGTAAAACGCAATTTTTTGATTTTTTTCAAAACATAAAATTGTCAATTCTACAACTGTTTATGATAATCGAATCGTAGCAGTAATCGCTGCAGGATTAGAAGTTGAGGTTGATTTGTTAGAAAAATTAAAATTTTCAAATAATACAGGATGAATATTCTCGAATTTGAATTGTTAACAGATGATATCAATGAAACCGAGTTGTTTTACAATGCTGTTATTGGGTTAAAGACTATTTCGAAAACCAATTCGGGTATTTCTTTTATAGCTGGTTCCACAAAACTGACATTTAGGACTTCGGAAAATATAGAGCCGATATATCATTTTGCTTTTGATATTCCAAACAACAAATTGATAGAGTCGTTTCTTTGGATAGAAAATAAGACCGAGATTTTGGATGTAATTCCGCCAGATAAAATTGCAAACTTCTATAATTGGAATGCAAAGTCCTTCTACTTTTATGATAATAATGGAAATATCTTAGAATTCATTGCTAGGTATGATCTAGATAATGCATCGGAGAAACCGTTTGATGGTTCGTCTGTTTTATCCATTAGTGAAATTGGTTTGGTTACCAAAAATGTTTCGCAGTTAAGTGATGAATTTTGTAAAAAGTATAATCTTTCGATATTTCCAAAGCAGCCTAAACTAGATAAATTCATTGTTTTAGGAACGGATACTGGACTTTTCATCCTTGTGGAAGAAAACAGAGATTGGTATCCAACGTATAAAAAAGCAAAATCATTCTGGACAAAAGTACTATTTGACAATAAGGGGAAAACGAGGGAAATTGAAAGTTTAAGTTAAAATAAATGCTCACTTGAGATACAAAAACTGATAGGATAGTAAACACGAATTTCACTAATTTGCAGGAATTAATTCGTGCAAATTAGTGAAATTCGTGTTTAATTTTTTAAATGTCAACTTAAAAAAACAGAGTGTAAAGTTGTGTTCACATTGTAGTTAAAAGGGATCTTTTTTAAATAGGAGTGGGGATCCTAAGAAAACACCACCGTTTTGTTATTATACACCATCGTTTTTCGTTCTGCATGCAATTTTACAGCTCTCGCCAAAACAGAACGTTCCAGATCGCGTCCTTTCATAATAAAATCGTCTATGGAATGACTGTGAGTAACTCTTGAAATATCCTGCTCAATAATAGGTCCTTCATCTAATCCTTCCGTAACATAGTGGCTGGTTGCCCCAATAATCTTAACGCCACGTTTAAAAGCCGAATGATAGGGCTTCGCGCCAGGAAACGCAGGTAAAAAAGAATGATGAATATTGATGATTTGGTTCTTGTAAAGTGCAATCAAATTGGGCGTTATTATTTGCATATAGCGCGCCAAAACAATAAAGTCGATAGCATATTCTTTCAATAATTCCATCTGTTGTTGCTCGCCTTCCGTTTTAATTTCTTTAGTAAAAGGAACATAATGAAACGGAATATCAAAACGTTCCGCAACGGATCTTAAATCTTCGTGATTACTAATGATTAAGGGAATTTCAAGTGGCAATTCACCGGCGCTATATCGTCCTAAAATGTCATACAAACAGTGATCATATTTAGATACAAATAACGCCATCTTAGGTTTGTGCTCTTGCGTATAGATTTCCCAAGACATATTAAACGGAGTCGCTAAATTAGTTTGAAAGTCTTTTTTTATAACCTCCATATCCCAATTTTGAGAACTGAATTCACATTCCAATCGCATGAAAAATACATTTTCATCGGCATCAACGTGTTGGTCTAAATAAATAATGTTTCCTTCAATTGAAGCAATGTAGCTGGTTACAGAGGCAATAATCGCCTTTTGATCTTCGCAATGTATGAGTATGGTAATCTTTTGCATTTTTATTTTGTTAGTGGGCTGAATTTGTAAAGTTCAAAAGTTTATTCTCAAAACTAATCTTATATTTTTTTATAAAAAAACCTAATTAGGGTATTTAATGTTCTAAAAAAGGGGTTTCTTTAGACTAGTTTTTGTCCTGCATCGCAAAAACTTTTTGCAATAAAATAGAAGTTCTTGAAGCGATATTTGTTCTAATGTTTTTTTCTTCGACCGCAACCATTTTAAAAACGCCATTCAACGCTTGATTCGTTACGTAATCAGTTAAATCAGGATTTACTTTGTTGATTAATGGAATACTGTTGTATTTAGTTATAATGTTTGCCCAAACTTTATCTGCGCCCACTTTAGTAAATGAATTTTTAATCACCGGATTGAATTTTCCGTATAAAGCCGTCGAAGTACTGTTTTGTAAATAAGTAGTCGCCGAACTTTCATTTCCCATCAAAATCGATTTGGCATCCATAAAAGTCATGTTTCTAACGGCATCAACAAATATTGGAGTTGCTTCCTTCACCGCGTCTTCGGCAGCACGATTCAACACTTTCAACCCTTCATCAGCCAATGAACTCAAACCAATTCTTCTCAAACCGGTATCTACTTTTCTTAATTCCTCCGGCAATAAAATTTTTACGGCTTCATTTCTGTAAAAACCATCGGTAGCCGTCAATTTAGTAACTTGCTTTGAAATTCCATTGTTCAATGCTTCCTTTAATCCTCCGGCAATATCAACCCCTCCGATTCCCTGCGTTTGTGGTAATTGATTCAGAACCTGTTGCATTTCGGCACAACTGGAAAGAGACACCGCCACTATTAAAATTAAAATTTTTTTCATCTTAAATTGTTTTTATAGATTTAATTCGTCTGTTTGCCATGCGACTTGTGTAAAAATACTACTTATTCAAAAACAAAGCCACAATTATTTTTAGGAGCACAAATTTTAGGATTTATTAAGGAACAGTTGTCCCGCTTTCGCCTTTATCTCTTCGTTTCACTGCGAGGATATCGGCTCAATCGGGGCTAAATAACAAAATCCTTGCTTATTTATCAACAACTATGACTGACATTAAATAATTTTTAAAATAAAATCGTAAATTGCACACTTAAATTATCATATTCATAAAATGGAACCCGTAAAACCGTATATCCCTGTTAATAAAGTAAGAATTGTAACCGCAGCAGCCCTTTTTGATGGTCACGATGCAGCAATCAACATCATGCGTAGAATTATTCAATCTACTGGTGTTGAGGTGATTCATTTGGGTCATGACCGTAGCGTGGAGGAAGTAGTCAATACTGCGATTCAAGAAGATGCCAATGCCATTGCAATAACATCGTATCAAGGAGGTCACAACGAATATTTCAAATATATGTACGACCTGCTTCAAGAAAAAGGAGCCGGGCAAATCAAAATATTTGGAGGAGGAGGAGGAGTGATCCTACCTTCTGAAATAGCAGAATTACAGGCTTATGGAATCACCAGAATTTATGCACCAGATGATGGGCGTGCCATGGGATTGCAAGGAATGATAAATGATTTAGTACAACAATCTGATTACGCTATTGGAGATAAATTGACTGATGAAATTAATCATTTGGAAGAAAAAAATCCAAAAGCAATTGCCAGAATAATCTCTTCTGCTGAGAATTTTCCTGATGTAGCGGCTGCAACTTTAGATGCAATTCATAAAAAAAATGCCGATTGTAAAACGCCGGTTTTAGGAATTACTGGGACGGGTGGAGCAGGAAAATCATCTCTGGTAGATGAATTAGTACGTCGTTTCCTTATCGACTTTCCAGAAAAAACTATCGGATTAATATCTGTAGATCCATCAAAACGAAAAACAGGTGGTGCACTTTTAGGAGATAGAATCCGTATGAACGCCATCAATAATCCTCGTGTTTATATGCGCTCTTTGGCAACACGTCAATCTAATTTGGCTTTGTCTAAATATGTAGCCGAAGCTATCCAAGTAATCAAAGCGGCAAATTATGACATCATTATTCTGGAAACTTCTGGAATTGGGCAATCTGATACGGAAATCATGGACCATTCTGATGTGTCCTTATATGTAATGACACCTGAATTTGGTGCTGCAACGCAATTGGAAAAAATCGACATGCTTGATTTTGCTGACTTGGTAGCAATAAACAAATTTGACAAACGCGGTTCTCTTGATGCGTTAAGAGACGTGAAAAAACAATACCAACGCAATCATAATCTTTGGGATGCTAATTTAGATACACTTCCGGTTTTCGGGACCATTGCTTCGCAGTTTAACGACCCGGGAATGAATACGCTTTACAAAGCGATTATGGATAAAGTCCATGAGAAAACGAATTCTGATTTGAAATCAACTTTCAAAATCACTCGTGAAATGAGCGAGAAGATTTTCGTAATTCCGCCACACAGAACCCGTTATTTATCTGAAATTGCAGAAAGCAACAGAAAATATGATGTTACAGCGGTTAGTCAGGAACAAGTTGCGCAAAAATTATACGGGATTTTTAAAACACTTGAAAGTGTTTCTGGCAAATTCCCAGTCATAAACAAAACGGGAATCGATGATGATTCGGTTTTGCCAACGGCTTTAGAAACAGAAAAACAAGGAGTTGCTGAAAATAAAATTTTCCTAAATCTTTTACTGAATCAGTTTGATAAAGTAAAAATGGACTTAGATCCGTACAATTGGGAAATCATTTTGACTTGGAACGAAAAAGTAAATAAGTACAAAAATCCGGTTTATACCTTCAAAGTTCGTGATCGAGAAATCAAAATGGCAACGCATACAGAGTCGCTTTCACATTCTCAAATCCCGAAAATTGCATTGCCAAAGTATAAAGCTTGGGGTGATATTTTACGTTGGTGTCTGCAGGAAAATGTTCCTGGAGAATTTCCATTTACTGCAGGATTGTATCCTTTCAAACGTGAAGGGGAAGATCCTTCTCGTATGTTTGCTGGAGAAGGTGGACCGGAAAGAACTAATAAACGTTTTCATTATGTGAGTGCAGGATTGCCTGCAAAACGATTATCTACGGCTTTTGACAGCGTAACTTTGTACGGAAACGATCCGCATGTACGTCCGGATATTTATGGGAAAATTGGTAATGCCGGAGTTTCCATTTGTTGTTTGGATGATGCTAAAAAGCTATATTCTGGTTTCGATTTGGTTCATGCGATGACTTCGGTGAGTATGACTATTAATGGACCAGCACCAATGTTATTAGGCTTTTTCATGAATGCGGCTATTGACCAACAATGTGAGTTTTACATCAAAGAAAATGGTCTTGAGAAAGAAGTTGAAGCAAAAGTCAACAAAATATATGCAGCAAAAGGAGTTGAAAGACCGCATTATCAAGGGGATTTACCGGAAGGAAATAACGGTTTAGGATTGATGCTTTTGGGCGTTACCGGAGATCAGGTTTTACCTTTGGAAGTATATAATGATATCAAAGCAAGAACCTTGTCTCAAGTTCGTGGAACGGTTCAAGCAGATATTCTTAAAGAAGATCAGGCGCAAAACACCTGTATTTTCTCAACTGAATTTGCTTTGCGATTAATGGGTGACGTACAAGAATATTTCATTACTAAGAATGTAAGAAACTTTTATTCGGTTTCTATTTCAGGATATCACATTGCCGAAGCAGGAGCAAATCCGATCACACAATTAGCTTTCACACTATCAAATGGTTTCACGTATGTGGAATATTATTTGAGTCGTGGGATGAATATCAATGATTTTGGACCAAATTTATCGTTCTTCTTTTCGAATGGAGTAGATCCTGAATATGCAGTTATTGGTCGTGTAGCACGTAAAATTTGGGCAAAAGCCATGAAAAACAAATACGGAGCTAACGAACGCGCTCAAATGTTGAAATACCACATTCAGACTTCTGGACGTTCACTTCACGCACAAGAAATTGATTTCAATGATATTCGTACTACTTTGCAAGCTTTGTATGCCATTTATGATAATTGTAATTCATTGCATACTAATGCGTATGATGAAGCAATTACCACACCAACAGAAGAGTCGGTGCGTCGTGCGATGGCAATTCAGTTGATTATCAATAAAGAATTAGGTCTTGCCAAAAACGAAAACCCAATTCAAGGAGCTTTCATAATTGAAGAATTAACAGACTTGGTAGAAGCTGCAGTTTTACAGGAATTCGACAGAATAACCGAACGTGGCGGGGTGCTTGGTGCTATGGAAACCATGTACCAACGATCAAAAATTCAGGAAGAAAGCTTGTATTATGAAACCCTGAAACATACAGGTGAATTCCCCATCATTGGTGTGAATACATTCTTGAGTTCCAAAGGTTCTCCAACGGTGATTCCAGCCGAAGTTATTCGTGCCACCGAAGAAGAAAAGCAATACCAAATCGATATGTTGAACCATTTACACCAGTCCAATCAGGATTTGGTAAATGAGCATTTAAATGCACTTCAGGAAGCAGCTATTAAAAACGAAAATTTATTTGAACATTTGATGGAAGCAACTAAGGTTTGTTCTTTGGGACAAATTACTTCGGCGTTGTTTGAAGTGGGTGGTCAATATAGAAGAAATATGTAATTAAATAACGACTTTTTTGCCCGGCAGAAAGTGGGTGAATCGCTTATTATTTTTTTAAAATATTTAAAAAAACCTTTCAGAAATGGAAGGTTTTTTCTTTGTATTCAATTAAAAAATAGTAATTGAAGTAAGAAAATGATTCTTAATTTTAATAGTCATTTTTAACACGTAAGAAGCTGTTAATCAATTATTTATAAATAAAATTATTTTTATTTGCATATTTATTTTCTTACTTTACGATGTTAATTATCGGCTAAATAAGCATTTTGTCGATTTTGCTGTAGCTTTTTTTTTATCTTTTTATTTTATGATTAGTTTTATGTAAGAAAAAGTTAATTCGTTTTTTTTTATGGCTTTAGGATTCTATTAGGAAATAGATTTTTGTTCCCCACATTTAATATTTCCTGTGTTTGAACGTTGACTTCAATACCTTTTTTATTGAAGATGACTCAGTAACGGTAAGTCGCATTTCCCCGATGTGTATTATTCCAGTAACAACCTTTTTATCTGTTTAATTGAATCGTTTTGAAATTAATCTAATCCATTTTTACAAATCGATTTTGGTAAATGATAAAGATATTTTTATTGTCCTGATAAAAATATTCTTTTGATGATGGTTGACTTCATGATTTTTATCTGAAGAGATGTCTTCGCCCTTAATCCTTGAACTTCCTATTAAATCAAATCTATGGTGTTAAAATACTATTATTATGAAAAAGAATACAATTTTTAAGTTTTTCGATTTCTTATACAACAAAATAATATGTTGCTTTTTAACGAAAAACACTATTTCTAAATTAAATTTTATAAAATTTAATAAGAGAAATTATAGCGATTATCTATCGAGATTATGGTGCCTTTATGGGCACCAATGGCTTACAATGTCACTTTTATTGGTGACAATTTTAATGACCGGCATTAGTGCTAATGCACAGGGGTCCATTAGAGGTATAGTACCTGTGATATCCCCTAAGAGCGGTTCGGGAGTTGATGGCGATGCTTATGCTCATTCTCCGGCCGGATATGAAAATGTAGGCGACTTGTTTGATTCGCAGCACCCTGACATTAATGGTCATGGTGTGATTAACCCATTTACAGGGGAACTACTTTATCCTGGCCAAACTTTTTTCCTGCAGGATAGGTATGAAAATGATTTGAGCATTTTTACTATGTCCAATAAAATTAATGACAATCCCAATACTTATACCTGGGGTCCAGGGAATTCACCAAACAAAAATGAAATCGAAAATGCTGGTGCTCATTTTAGTTATGGTGATCCGGCTTTGGGTGGATTAGCAACGGATTTATGGTGTTTGTTTGCCGGCGACCGTCAGGTTACGACCGGTAGTAGTTATATTGATTTTGAATTTTTACAGAAATCATTGACCATAACTGGTGCAACGACTGACGCTGCTGGAAATATAACTGGAGGTAGTGGAAGTTTTACTACTTTGGGAACCGAAGGCGGTCGCACAGTTGGTGACATTCTGATTACGATTGAGTTTACCAATGGTGGCGGTGATGCAAATGCAGTAATTAGAGTATGGACAGCTAAAGCTGGAGGTGGTTATGAATATGTAATTCATCCTAACTCAGAGTTTTTAGGCAGAATTTTTATCACTAATAATACCTCGCCGACCCATGTACCCTTTGATGTATATGGCAGCGATCCCAATGGTACCGGCGTTGGAGGTGATTATGGTGTGAATCAATGGGCAGAGGGTGCTATCAATCTCAGTCAAGTGTTCGCAGCTGCAAAAGATCCTTGCTTTTCACTCAGTACTTTATTTATTAGAACTAGATCTTCTGGAAATTCACAACAATCTGAATTGAAAGATTTCCCAGGAGCTCCTATTCAATTCAAAGTAGATTCTAATCCAAAAGCCGTTGCAGTTGCTACTAATCCAGTATGTAATGGTGGATTTGGTTCAGTTAATATTACTGTAACAGGAGGCACTGCTCCCTATACTTTCTCATGGACCGGTCCAAATAATTTTACGGCAAGCACTGAAGATCTTACTAATGTTTTAGCAGGAACTTATCAGTATACAGTTACAAGTTCAAACGGATGTTTAACAACCGGATCTGTAATTGTTGGTCAGCCACCGGCAATAGTAGTATCATCAGCAACACTAGTTAGTCCTAAATGTAATGGCGGAACCGACGGTTCGATTACCATTACCGCTTCAGGAGGAACAGGAACGTTGATGTATTCTGCCAATGACGGCACAACGTACCAAGCATCGAATGTATTCAGCGGACTAGCTGCTGGAAGCTATTTATGGGCGGTAAAAGATTCCAATAATTGCGTGTTGAAAGGAACAGTTACCATAACTCAACCAACTATTTTGTTGGCGACAGACGCTCATGCTGATTTGAAATGTAACGGTGGATCTGATGGTTCAGTTACGGTAACATTCTCAGGCGGAACAGCTCCTTATATGGTAAACTTCAATGGCGCAGGTTATGTGGCTCAAACTTCTCCAAAAGTATATGCAGGTCTAGCGGCCGGTACCTATACTTGGATGGTTAAAGATGCCAACGGTTGTATCACGCAAGGATCAGAAGTAGTTGGACAACCAACTATTTTGGTAGCG